>NZ_JBEOPM010000007.1:0-179845 GCF_040310165.1 Shewanella sp. AC91-MNA-CIBAN-0169 | reverse complement strand
TGCAATTTATAGTGTAGAGTTTGTTATTGGCCAAAACATGACAGCAGTTTGTCGAATATGCCCATGTGTGAGTAGGTGATTTCCAGGCGCTAAATTGACTCGAAAGAGTAGTGATAAGCCCGTTACTAACGTAATGGGCTTTTTTACGTTTGCAATTTATAGTGTAGAGTTTGTTTTTGGCCAAAACATGACAGCAGTTTGTCGAATATGCCTATGCGTCCCCTTCGGGGATAAAAGAGTAGGTCATTTCCAGACGCCTAATTGACTTGAGAGAGTCGCGAAAAAGCCCGCTATCATATAGCGGGCTGTTTTGTGTCAAAAAAACAATATGTAGCCCTTAACTCTCCATAATGACCGCAATCAAAGGGCTCGCTTATTTCGATGGCATTAATTAAATGGCTATTTAAGATGAGCAACTTTATGAAATCAACAATACCACTCAATACACTCAATAAGGTGGCGTTGTTTAAGATTCTCTCTGGCAGTGTTACGCGTTATTTATTTTTTGCTTTAGGTCATAAGCATCGTCGGTAACAACACGTTCAAGTACTTCAATTCGTTGACGCAGGGCGTTAATTTCATCATGCAGTGCTTTATTGTTAGTTTCTTGTTCTGCAGTCGTATGCGATTGTCTTTGCTTCAGCTTCATGATAGTGACAATAAAGCTGCCTAAAATGGCCAGAATAGGAATTAATAATGCCAATGTTGGTGGGTTCATAATGTGTCCTTAATTGTTTCTATTTATTGTCTATTATTGTGACGTTTTCAAGCAGAAATACTAGTGACAAAAGTCATCATTGTGAAATGAACACCAACTTATTCATTATGTTATAAATTAGTTGTTATCTTAATTATTGATTATAAAGTCTATTATTTATTTTAGGTTATTAGTAACTCACTTTTTTATCCATTGCACTTGATATAGCGCCAGTGGTCCATATATCTAATTCTGTAGCAGGAGCGAATCATGAAATGCTCGATTGAGGTTTCAGTAAACTTGCTACCACAGTGCCGTAAGGGCTGTGAAAACTAAACACCACAAACAGACTGTGGTCATTTTTACATATTGCTTTAGACAAGGGTATGAACATGCGTAATTTTAATATTTCTCCAGATTTAACACCTCTTTATCGTAGTGCTATCGGTTTTGATCGTTTAGCACAACTTGCTGAACATGCTGCAGCTAACAATAGCAACAGTGGTTATCCTCCTTATAATATTGAACTTTTAGGCGAGAATCGTTATCGGATAACGATGGCCGTTGCGGGTTTTTCTATGCCAGAACTCGATATTATGAGTGAAGGTGAAAAACTATTAGTAAAAGGTAATAAGACAGCTACAAGTGATGAACGTAAATATTTGCATCAAGGGATTGCTGAGCGTGGTTTTGAGCGCACTTTTCAATTAGCAGATCATGTACGAGTAATCGGTGCGGAATTAGAACACGGTTTATTAAATATTGATTTAGTACGTGAAATTCCAGAAGCAATGAAACCTCGTAAAATTGATATTGTTGCTACCAACACCCTTAGTTAAGGCGTTATTGTGAATTAATACGATTGATGGCTTAGGTGTTAATAGCATTTAAGCCATATTCTCAACCTTCTAGTTTATCTCCCCCCAATTTAGCCAATTGCTTACACCTAGTTTGTTATCAAACTAGGTTTTTTGTATTCATCATTTATTCAAAAGCACTGGGCCAGGGCCTTGATCTGCAAGAATATCGTTAGGATTATACAGTGGGCAATTTTTCATCGATAAACAACCACAACCGATGCAACCTTCGAGCGAATCTTTCAATTTTTGCATCTGGGTTATCCGCAGCGTAAGTGATTTATTCCAAACATTTGATAATTCTGCCCAGTCTTCTTTAGTCGCTGTTCGTTCATTGGGTAAAGCAGCAAAAGCATGCTTGATATCATCCAACGATATCCCTAATTGTTGCGCAGCTTTGATGAGTGATATTCGCCTGATAACGTCTCGTGTATAACGACGTTGATTACCATTATTGCGCCAACTGCTGATAAGACCTTTTTGCTCATAAAAGTGAATCGCAGAGATGTTTATTCCACAACGTTTGGCGACTTGGCCAACACTTAGTTCTGCATCTATTGACATTCAACCTCCGATTTTTTTTATCATTTTTGCAAAAATAATGCTTTACCTCAAGTTAGCTTGAGGTATTAAGCTGTGTTGCATTAACCATAAGGAGATAAGTGATGCGATTAGAACATTTAAATTTAGTAGTTAATGACTTAGATGAATCATTAGTATTTTATAAAGCGGCCTTTCCACACTGGCGAGTGCGTGGTGGTGGCGAGTCTGTTTGGCATGGTACGCCGCGGAAATGGCTTCACTTTGGTGATGATTATCATTATTTATCGTTAAATGATTCTGGTAGTGGCGAGGTGCGCGATCTTAAAAGTAATGCATTGGGTTTGGCACATTTCGCTTACGTTGTGGACAATATTGATGCATTAGTTGCTAGATTGTCACAAGTGGGTTTTGAGGTGGCGATTATGGGCGGACATGACCCTTTTTATAAAAGCCGTTACTTTATTGACCCAAGCGGATTTGAAGTTGAGTTTGTTGAATACTCAACGGATATTCCCAGTGAGCGAAATCAATACGATGGCGAGTAGCTTATCAATATGCACCATTGGGCTTATAGAGTAAGCCCAATGGTTTTGATCAAAACCGATTATCAGCAAACGTAATAGGTTAAGAGCAGGTAAGCTGACTACAGGTAGTGTGACAAGTCGCTGTTAGCGGTAAGTTCAACTTCTTGTTGTTTACCATGGAATAAATAAGCCGTCTCATTACCAATAAGGTGTAATTTATCGCCTTGGCGCCATAGCGCGCTGCCTTCTTGGATTCCTATCACCGGTGTCAGTGGATCGACCATGGTAAATTCTAACAGCCGTTGTGCACGAGTTTCACCATTATGGCCTGGCATTTGGTAATTGGTGTAATGCGGATTTAATTGGAATGGCAATATACCCAGTGCTGTAAACGAGGGCGGTTCGACAATTGGCATATCATTGGTGGTACGAATACTGGCTCCAGTAATGTTTGATCCCGCACTCCAACCCACATACGGCATGCCATTTTCTACTTTTTCACGAATTAAATGTAGCAAGTCGTAGCGATATAATTCGTTGAGCAATTGGAATGTATTGCCGCCACCAACCAAAATGCCTGCAGCATCTTGAATGGCTTGTTTTGGGTCTGCAAACTGATGAATACTACTAATGGTAATTGTTAGGGGTTCAAGTGCCGTTTGCACTTTTGTTAAATACTCATCATAACTTACACTGACGCCAGCATAAGGAATAAACAGCCATTGTTGTCCTGGTTGAGTGAGTGGACGAATAAGCTCAACGGTATGGCTTAGATATGTCGAATTACCGACCCGTGAGGCACTCAACATTAATGCATTAATGGGCATAAAAAGTCCTTTTTGGTTTTAGTTTTTGACAGTTTATCAAAGATTAATCATTGCCGACACAGAGTTTGTTTTTGTAGTCTATTTTTCAGTTTCAATTAATCAATTCTCCCTAGACTCTGCTCGCGTGAATTTCAAGACGATGTTTTATCAAGTTAAAAAAGAGCCATAAATCTTTTTTAATATAACTAAGCTTGAATTTTCATTTTATGGACATATTATGTCTGTAGTAACAATCGTAAATCGGCACTTTTGCCATACAGGAGCTTAAATGAAGCGTATATTTTTGTTGATTGCAACCAACTTTGCCATCTTACTGGTTGCCTCAATTGTAATGTCTATTCTTGGGGTTAATACCTCAACGATGGGTGGACTGTTAGTATTTGCTGCCATTTTTGGTTTTGGTGGCTCGTTTATCAGTTTAGCCATTTCAAAATGGATGGCGAAGAAAACTATGGGCTGTGAAGTTATTACGCAACCACGTGACAGTATGGAACGTTGGTTAGTTGAAACGGTTGCACGCCAAGCTGAAAAGTCTGGTATTAAGATGCCTGAAGTGGCTATTTACCAGTCGCCAGAAATGAACGCATTTGCAACGGGTCCAAGTAAAAACAATGCGCTTGTTGCTGTGAGTTCTGGTTTGCTTTACGGTATGACTCAAGATGAAATTGAAGGTGTACTTGCACATGAAGTGAGCCACGTGGCGAACGGTGACATGGTGACATTAACCTTAATCCAAGGTGTGGTGAATACTTTTGTTATTTTTGCTGCGCGTGTTGTTGCTGGCATTATTAACAATTTTGTTTCCAGTAATGACGAAGAAGGTGAAGGCCTAGGTATGTTCGCCTACATGGCTGTAGTATTTGTACTTGATATGCTATTCGGTATTTTGGCATCGATTATCGTAGCTTACTTTTCACGTATTCGTGAGTTTAAAGCTGATGAAGGCGCGGCACGTTTAGCAGGCAAAAATAAAATGATTGCCGCATTAGAACGTTTACGTCAAGGGCCTGAATCTGGCGCTATGCCAGCACAAATGTCAGCCTTTGGTATTAATGGCAAACGTTCAATGGCTGAGTTAATGATGAGCCATCCTCCATTAGAGAAGCGTATCGCTGCATTAAAAAACAGCTAGTATTCATGCGTTTATCATCATTTATAGTAAAGTTAAACTAAGGAGCCTTTTGGCTCCTTTTTTATTTATTGGGTTAGGTTATGATTGAATATGCCCTATTAATCGGGTAATTATAGTTAACTAATAGTATTAACCGCTCGAATCGATTGCATTTTGTTGTTTAATCACAGCGTATAGGATAGGTTCTGATGTATAGTTAGACTCGGCACTTATATTCATAACACTACTTGTTACAGTATTCATACATATTGAGTATGGCTCGTTTAACATGGTCTACTAAACATTATCAGGATCTTAATATGCTTAAAAAAGCTATTTCTCAAGTACAATTAAGAGAATGGCAGCTAGAAATAAATGATATTTCTGCCGAGTTTCGTCTTACCATCATGTTTTACCAAATTAATGCTGAAAACAGTGTTGAAGCTATTTGTACCAGCCAAGGTATTGATGACAATACCCAGCGACAGCATCAAGATAGCTTGTTACAACATCTTAAAGCGGCAGATGCTCAAAGTGTCCAAACGGTAGACAAACATGTTACCGTTTATCATCAGCCTATTCGTTCATCTAAAGGTCATATCTTCGGTGTGATCACCTTTAGTGACAAAGCTATCGAACCATCTCAGCAAACATTATTTAAGCCCTTGTCGGCAATGCAAACACGCATAGCGGATATGCTAAGTAATGCCATTCGTTATTATATCAATTCCTTAGCTGTTGATTCTAATGCATCTGAGTCTGTGTCGCTCGATGTTGATTTACAGTCATTTATTGATGCTTTTGATGAACATATGTGGGTTAAAGATGCTAACGGACACTATGTAGCGTGTAATAAAAGTGTTGAGCGAGCTTGGCGAAAGTCTACAGAACAAATTGTTGGCAAAACCGACTTTGACCTTTTTGATCAACGCACTGCAAATGAATTTATTGAGAGTGATAAATTAGCCATCAGTAATGGTTCGACTGTAGTGGTGTCTGAATGTGAAGAAGTTGATGTTAATTTTAATAAGGTCTGGCTCGAAACCATTAAAGCGCCCATTTATAATACCCAAGGTCAATTGACCGGGGTAATAGGGATGACTCGCAATATTGCCAAACACAAAGAGGCGCAGGATCAACTCATATTAGCCGCCAATGTGTTTCAAAATGCAGTCGAAGGGGTAGTGATAACAGACAGTAATGGCAATATTACCGAAATTAACCAAGCGTTTACTGATATTACCGGTTACAGCCGCGAAGAGGTTATAGGCCAAAACCCTAGAATGCTGAGTTCAGGTCGCCATCCTAAAAGCTTTTTTGAACGATTGTGGAATACCTTATTAGTCCAAGGTAAATGGCATGGTGAAATTTGGAATCGCCGTAAGCATGGTGCTATTTTTCCGCAAGCGATAACCATCAGTGCTGTATTCGATAAACTCAATATCATTCAGTATTATGTTGCCGTATTTGCCGATATTTCAGCGCAAAAACAAAATGAAGAAAAGCTGAAAAACTTAGCCTATTTTGATCCGTTGACACAATTGCCTAATCGGATGCAATTTATGTCACTGCTAGAGCAAGAGGTGAATCACTCTCACCGGGCTAAAAAGCAGCTGGCTATTGTGTTTTTAGATATCGATTTCTTTAAGCACATTAACGACAGTTTAGGCCATGTTATTGGCGACGAAATTCTGGTTGAATTGGCTAAACGCTTATCTTACGCTTTATCTGATTTTGACGTATTAGCACGTTTAAGTGGTGATGAGTTTGTGGTCATGTTGCCGAGCATTATGGGAACTGATTCTGTAACGTCATCGGTTGACCGTATTCGCAGTGTATTTGAACGCCCATTTATATTGGACAATACCCAATCTGTACGCCTTACCGCCAGTATGGGAGTGGCGATATACCCAAGTGATGGTGATGATCACGACAGCTTATTACGTAATGCTGACGCGGCTATGCATCGTGCCAAGTTAGATGGGCGAAATAATTATGCCTTTTATACTGAGTCGATGACCAAACAGGCTGTAGCACAATTAAAGCTGCAAACAGCATTGCACCAAGCGCTGGTGAATGAAGATTTTTATTTAGTTTATCAACCTAAGTTGAAACTGTCTGATCTGTCTCCTAGTGGCTTTGAAGCGTTAATTCGTTGGTCTGATCCTGTCTACGGCAATATCTCTCCAGCAGAGTTTATTCCATTAGCAGAGAAGATTGGTTTGATTTGGGATATAGGTTTGTGGGTATTAAAGGCCGCTTGTTTACAAGGGGTTGAATGGCTAACCCAAGGTAAAATGTTTGAACGCATTTCGGTAAATGTAGCCAGCTTACAGCTGCAAAGAAATGATTTTGTCGATAAAGTGCGCTCGATTTTATTGGAAACGGGATTACCGGCCAAACATTTGGAATTAGAAGTCACCGAGTCTTGCATGATGAATGATCCAGACGCGATTATTCGTGATTTGAAATTGCTTGGCGCCATGGGCATTGCCTTGAGTATTGACGATTTTGGTACCGGATACTCATCTCTCAATTATCTCAAAAAGTTACCAATTGATAAGTTGAAAATCGATCAATCTTTTGTACGTGATATCCCTCATGATGCTAATAACACTGCGATTGCTAAAGCGGTTATTGCACTGGGGCATGCATTGAATTTGCAGATTATTGCTGAAGGTGTGGAAACTATCGATCAAGCAGATTTTCTGCGGCTCAATGGCTGTGATTTGGTTCAAGGGTATTTGTACAGTAAACCGCGATTGCCACAAGATCTTAACGAGTTTTTACCGATATTCCATAACCGTATTAACCTGGCCACTGATATTAAATTAAAATAAATAAAATAGCAGCTTACATAATTTGTAAGCTGCTTTTATATCACTATTACGACTTTTTAATGCTGTATTAAGCGTAAATATCTACGTTCACAGATGTTGAATTACTGTTAGCCGTTGCGGTGTTATCACCATTATAAATACTGCTCAATGCCTCAAAGAAAATACTGCCGATGTCCTCGTCAGTTAATCCATCTGTAAGTGGTTTTAATTCATCTAACATAGACTTCAACGACTCTTGCTGCTCGTCGGTCAATGATGACAACATGTCTGTGGTTAATTGCTGTTGATCATCAGACAAGGTCGATACCGCTGTATCTAGCCCAGGCGGGACACCGCCTTTTGGTGGCGGCGGGCCATCAGGACGCGGAGGTCTTTGTGTGTTTTCGGTCGATGTCATTTGCATCGAAGTATTACCACTCGTCACTTGCATATTTACTCCTCAGATATTCTCTATAATCTATTTTTGATGAAACTACCTAGCAACATATTATTGTTAATTACGTTGTTTTGGTGGTTGTTTCATATCGTCAGGACCATTGGCAGGTACAGCGACAAGCTCGCCATCGATAATTTGACAACTTGCTTCAAGGGTGTCTCCCCGCGGGGTGTCAAAACTAACCTGATCATTTTCAACACTGTTAGCACACGCTTCAACAGCTTCTTTAGGTGGCTTTCTATCATGCGGGTTAGCATTAGCAGCGAAAGATGCTAATAACATAAAGCTAAGTAGACCAATACTGATTGGCTTAAGAGTCATAGTGACACTCCTTGGTTAGGTAACTAAAGGTAATATAACCTAACAATGTGGAGTAATTGTGCAGAATTGGAGGAGATTTTTATCAGTTATTTATCGCGACTAGTTTATGCGTATATAGCTGGTTATAATGTATTTTATGCAAATATCTCAAAAGCTTTTCTTGGCCTTCGTTGGCCTAACCAGTATTGTACTTATCGCCACGTTATCGTTAGCGAGGTGGAGTTTTGACCAAGGTTTTTTAGACTATATCAACGGATTAGAACAAGAACGTTTACAGCATTTATCGAATGAACTATTGACACTTTATGCGGCTAATCCGGAAGCACAAACCGATCCATCAGTAATGACAGATCAACAATCTACACAAGTGTGGCAGTCGATTAATCAAAAAACATTAACACAAGCCATTTCGCTTCACGCTCCATTTCCAAAAAGAAATAGACCCGGCGACGGGGCAAGACTGCCAAGACCTGTAGGTGATAATCGTCCTCCAATGGGACCTGATCGACGTTTAGGTCCTCCTAGGCAACGGCCACCTTTTTCACCACCTTCTGGTCCACCGACGGGGTTATACTCAGCAGAACAACAGTTTATTAGCGGCGTTGATATTGGCAATGTGGATAATCGGATTAGCTTAACCTTGTTATTCAACGATCGTATAGTAGGCTATTTATACAGTAGCCCTATTCGTGAAGTTGAATCGTCTTCAGCTACCGCATTTTCTCAGCAACAACGTTGGACCAGTATCGGAATCGGTTTATTGTGTTTACTGCTTGCCAGTGCAATTGCTTGGTGGTTGTCACGTTTTCTACTGATCCCCGTTAAACAAGTTATGCTGGGAGTATCGTATTTATCTCAAGGTAATTATGATGAACGCTTATCACCTCAGCGTGCAGATGAGCTGGGTCAATTAATGACCAATATTGATCATCTCGCCATGACGCTATCGAAAAACCGCAGTGCTAAAAATCGTTGGTTAGCTGATATTTCTCATGAACTGCGCACGCCATTGAGTATTTTATGTGGTGAGATTGATGCGATTAAAGCAGGGATCAGAACGTTCGATAGCACACAGCTGAACTCACTCGAACAAGAAGTGTTGCGCATGAAGCACTTAGTCGATGATTTGTATGAACTGTCTTTATCTGATGTTGGTGGACTCCGATATCATTTTCAGCGGGTGAACGTCAGTGAGTCACTACACAGCACGCTTAATAGTATGGCTACCAGCCTACAAGATAAAGGCCTAACGCTACAAAGTCAGCTCCAGCCGGGGGTGTATTTATCTGCCGACGTGCTTCGCCTTGAACAGCTATTTATTAATTTACTAATGAATTCTATGGCTTACACAGACAGTCCTGGGGTAATTGATGTGCGATTGTCACAACAAGCCAAAATGATGATATTAACCATCAATGATACTAAGCCCAGTGCCAGCATTGAAGAGTGTGAACACCTGTTTGAGCCATTGTATCGCCAAGACAGTGCCCGCACACGCCGTGGTAGTGGTGCAGGTCTTGGTTTAACCATCTGTAAGAATATTGTCGAAGCGCATGATGGCACCATTAAGGCCGTCCCATCACTATTGGGTGGGCTTTGTATTGAAGTACAATTACCTATGCACAGGGAATGACTATGAGTGGACATGTTCATCAACAACCATTGACCATATTAGTGGTAGAAGACGAGCCTAAAATAGCGCAGATTTTAGTCGACTTTTTAACCCTTGAAGGTTTTAACACCTTGGTACAACACGATGGTCGTGATGTAATTGAAACGATTAAGTCTCAACAAATTGACTTTATGATTCTAGATTTGATGTTGCCCTATAAAGACGGTTTAACCATTTGTCGTGAATTGAGGCAATTTTCAATGCTGCCAGTGCTAATGTTAACGGCGCGGGTAGATGAAATTGACCGCTTAATGGGCTTAGATATCGGCGCAGACGATTATGTGTGTAAGCCATTTTCGGCTAGGGAAGTCGTTGCTCGGGTAAAAACGATTTTAAGGCGAGTCGAAAATACTCACGGCAGTCAAAGCGAGCAGGTTATTCGTTATAAACATCTACAAATCAATATCGAACGCTTTAAATGTCAGGTCGACCAACAAGACGTAGAATTAACCCCTGTTGAGTTTAGATTACTGCATACTTTGCTAAAACGGCCAGGTGTGGTTCACTCTCGAGATAGCCTCATGCAGGTGTGTTATGTCGACGATCGTATTGTTAGTTCACGTACCATTGACAGTCATGTGAAAAATCTACGACATAAGTTAACCCAAGCCAGCCAACAAAAGGAGTTACTGCATTCCATTTATGGTGTGGGTTATAAGGTAGAGTAATGATGCATTTTATTGGTAAGTCTATTTTACGTTTTAAAGCCGTTTAATAAGCATCCTAATGTAATGGGTAAGCTTAGTAGCTGGCGATTAATGTGTATTACTGATCAGCTTTAGTTTCGGAAAAACTCCTTTAAATCTGCACTATTTTTGCGCTTTTGATTGCTAACATCACTATACCTAATGCTCCTAGCTGTCTGGATTAACAAGGAATAGTTTTATGCCGTCACTAATTTTATTATTACTGCTGTGCTGTCAGATTTTTCTGACCATTACGTTGGTCGCAGTATTTATTGGTGGTTATCAGGAACCATCATAATTTGACCTTAACGCCATAGTCTCTTGTTAACCTTTCAAGTACCCACGCGAATCATTTTCTAAGTGTTATATAAAATGCTCAGCATTTTGTTGTTGCTGTTCCCCTAGCAAGATTATTATCCGATTCAGGTGCATTGCAGCAGCTTTATCGATTTATTACATTTATCTACGATGTTTACTCGCTCAAAGCGTGGCTTTTGTTTAGAATGTCGTTGATATCATTTAGGGTATCAACGTGGTCTTGTGCTGGCATTGAATATACTGGCGCGTTATTAATCATCACTAGCAGAACGTGGCAATTAACCCGTGAATGTTAGACTAAGAGTTGATAGTCGGATAAATTCCGATCACGTAAGATAGACCTTCCACTGGCATGCGCCGTTAGGAATACATTTATACTGAGGTGGACTGTTTTTCTGCCTAGGAGCATTAATGCAACTGTTTGTAAAAGATTTAACCGTTATCGATTTCTCTTACCTTTGTCCTGTTCGTGGCATGGTTGGTGAAAGCTGGATTGTCGATGTGCTATTAGATGGCGGCTTAGATGAGCAAAATATGGTGCTCGACTTTGGTAAGGTTAAACGCATCATCAAAAACACCATTGATGATGTAGCCGATCATCGCTTGTTAATCCCTACTGCGTGTAGCGAAGTGCGCTGGCAGCAAAAAAGCGACCGAGTTTGGATGGATTTTAGCAGTGAAAAAGGTGACATACATTTAGCATGTCCTTCACAAGCATTTGCGCTTATTCCTACAGAAGTGATTGACTACCAAAGCGTTAATGACTTTTTGAAAAAAGCCTTACGTGAAGTGTTACCTGAAAATGTCCAAGGCATCAGCCTCACATTGCGCAGCGAAGTGCTCGATACCCCGTTTTACCATTACAGCCACGGATTACGTAAACATGACGGTAACTGTCAGCGTATTGCGCATGGTCATCGTAGCCCGGTAACCGTATTTGAAAATGGTATTGCAGAGCCGAAATGGGACCAATACTGGGCAGAACGTTGGCATGATATTTACCTCGGCACTGAAGAAGACTTAGTGTCAGTGAAAACACTAGAGTTGTCGAAGCAGACTAAAATCAGCGACGAAACTCATTTTGGTTTTCACTATGTTGCGCCTCAAGGTGATTTTCAATTAGCGATGCCTAAGCATTGTTGTGACTTAATTCCTCACGACACCACGGTTGAGATGCTAGCTGAATACATGGCAAAGACATTGGCAAGTCAAGCGCCTGAAAGTCATTTTAAAGTTATCGCTTATGAAGGTATTGGCAAAGGGGCCATTGCGGTAAGAGGTTAATCAAGTATTATTAATGGGCTGCCTTAAGGTGGCCTTTTTTTTTATGTTTTTTGGCGCTATTAACAAGGAATGCGTTTCGATTATGTTATTAAAAAATACCGTTTTAAAATCGATATCTACAGTTGCAATGCTGGTGGTCAGCTTTTGTGGCTTAAGTGCTAGTGCGATTGCCGCTGTGACATTTCAAGGCCAGTTTGAACAAGGTGCATTAGTGCGTGGCGCAGTGCCGGTCGGCAGTAAAGTATTACTTAATGGCCAATCGGTAAAGGTCACCCCAAATGGTCAGTTTGCCATTGGATTTGATAGAGACGCTAAGCCAGAACAAGTGTTTAAAGTCATTTATCCAGACGGATTAACAGAAATTAAGCCGTTAACAATAGCCGCAAGACAATACCAAATTGATCGGGTCACAGGCATCAGCCAAAAAATAATGAAACCGGATCCCGTCGCCCAAGCCAGAGCGGCTAAAGACGCCAAACAGACTCGCGCTGCCAGAGACTTATTTAGTCAACAACAGGCATTTATGCAAACATTTATTTGGCCGGTTACTGGCAGAATTTCAGGGGTTTATGGCAGCCAGCGGGTTTACAACGACGTACCTGGTAATCCGCATTTTGGTGTTGATGTTGCGCGTCCAACAGGCACGCTAGTGGTTGCGCCAGCAGATGGTGTTATTACATTAGCTGAGCCAGATATGTTTTATTCTGGTGGTACAGTAATTATCGACCACGGTTATGGTGTTAGCTCTACCTTCTTACACCTGAGTAAACTGTATTTAAAGGTTGGTGATAAAGTTGTGCAGGGTGATAAGGTCGCTGAAATTGGTGCCACTGGTCGAGTGACTGGCCCGCATTTAGATTGGCGCCTAAACTGGTTCCAAATGCGTTTAGATCCCGTCTCGATTGTACCGCCAATGGCGACAATACTGGCTGCAGAGAAAGCGGCAAAATAGTGCTAAGCAATATGTTAGGGTTTCGGTATGACAATTGAACCGGAACCCTTTATTCAATCGTAATGCTATTCGCTTGATAACTTGCACTTCATACGTCCTGAACGCACCACAACGTCAACGCTATTTGCCTCACTAAACTGATGATGTTTAAACGTTTTCTCATTTTAAGCGACAAACTTATATCGAACGACTAAATGCTTATCGTCAACATCACAAAGGGCTCTGGTCATGATCAAGCAAGTGGGTAATACCGTTATTGAGTTAAAGCACAAAGCAACATGTCATTGTGGTGCCGTTGAACTCGAGCTCACGTTACCCAATGGTATCGAAAATCCACGACGCTGTGATTGTTCAATTTGTCGTAGAAAAGGTGCGATTGCTGGCTCTGTTAAACTGGGCGGGATTAGGGTGGTAAAAGGTCAAGATGTGTTAACGCTTTATCAATTTAACACCAATACCGCGAAACATTATTTCTGTTCTCATTGTGGTATTTATACTCATCATCAACGTCGCTCAAACCCAACTGAATACGGTTTTAACATAGCTTGTTTAGACGGTGTTAATCCATTTGATTTAGGTGATGTACAAACGAGTGATGGGGTAAACCATCCATCAGACCGAGACGTTGTATAGCAAATGGTAAGGCATGTTAATAAAAGGCATTAGGTATTGTATTTTCATCTCAGAGTATCTAATAGAAAACCTCATCATGAATGGCTCTGAATTTGAAAATAAATCTAATGTTATTGTTGCGATGAAGCAATAAACAGAGCATTCAAATATGACGGCTCTGTTTATTAAAGATGGATTTAACTGTTTGTCATTTCTTTAATCATGTCTAATGCAACGGCTTCTGCAATACTGATACCGTCAATACCCGCCGATAAAATCCCGCCAGCATAACCGGCGCCTTCACCTGCAGGATATAAACCTTTGGTGTTAATGCTTTGGAAATCGGCCCCACGTTTAATTTGTACCGGTGAAGAGGTACGAGTTTCAACGCCGGTTAACATGGCATCTTTACTGTCGAAACCACGAATTTTTTTACCAAATGCAGGAATGGCTTCACGAATAGCATCGATAGCGAATTGCGGTAATGCATCGCTTAAATCGGTCATTTTTACGTTGGGTTTATAAGACGGCTCAACGTTTTCAAACGGTTTACCAACACCTGCAGCTAAAAAGTCACCGACCATTTGCGCTGGAGCATCGTAATTGCTGCCGCCCATGATATAGGCGTGGCGTTCCAATTTACGTTGTAGCGCAATACCTTGAAGTGGATCGTTGTCAAAATCACTCGGATCAATGCCAACCACAATGGCACTGTTGGCATTACGTTCACTACGCGAATATTGGCTCATGCCATTAGTCACTACTGCATGTTCTTCAGACGTCGCCGCCACAACCACACCACCAGGGCACATACAAAAGCTGTAAACACTGCGACCACTTTTGCAATGGTGGACTAACTTATAATCTGCTGCACCTAACATTGGGTGACCCGCGTTAACGCCAAAGCGATCTTTATCAATCATCTCTTGCTTATGTTCAATACGAAAGCCAATCGAAAATGACTGCGCCTGCATATACACGCCTTTATCATGTAACATTTGGAAAGTATCACGGGCACTGTGACCAATCGCCGCAATAACATGTTTCGAATGCAGTACTTCGCCATTTCTCAGGGTGACACCAGTCACTTGACGGTCAGTAATGTTGATTTCATCAACACGGGTTTCAAAGCGAATTTCACCGCCTAAACGGATTATTTCGCGGCGCATTTTTTCCACCATAGTGACCAACTTAAAGGTACCTATATGTGGTTTACTAACATAAATGATTTCAGCTGGTGCACCAGCAGCGACAAATTCTTGTTTGACTTTTAAGCCTTTAAAGCCAGGGTCTTTAACTTGGCTATATAACTTCCCATCAGAGAATGTGCCAGCGCCACCTTCACCAAATTGTACGTTTGATTCAGTGTTTAACTCACTGGTACGCCAAAAACGGAAGGTATCTTTAGCGCGTTCGTGGACAGATTTACCACGCTCTAAAATAATCGGTTTAAAGCCCATTTGTGCCAACATAAGCCCAACAAACAAACCGCATGGTCCCATGCCGATCACCAGTGGACGTTCCGTTAAGCCTTCCGGAGCAGTCGCGACATATTTATAATCGGTATCTGGCGACACGCGGATATTATGGTCGTCAGCAAGTGATGCCAATAACGCGGCTTCGTCTACATTGGCTAATGTCACATCTAGTGTATAAATTAACGAAATTAAATTCTTTTTACGGGCATCGTAGCCACGCTTAAACACATGTATATCAACCAGCTGATCCGCTGAGATAGAGAGCCTTTGCAATACGAGTTGTTGCAGCGCATCTTCATTATGGTCGAGAGGCAATTTTACTTGGTTTAAACGGATCATGATTTACCTAAAAAGAGACTTAAAAAACAGCGCGTAGTTTACGTGATTTAACCTTAAAATGAAATTATCTATTGATGGTACTTGCTCTATGTCATGCTGTATTCTTTACCTTCATGATTAAATAGTAAAACCGATCACCCAGTTTAGCTCACTCTAGCGGGTGAACTCAGTGTGATACAAGCGAGTAGGGCGATAGGAAGTGAATATGTTGCGATGGATTATATTTCTTTATAGCGTAACAGTTTGTGTGAACGTGCAAGCTGCAACCAATGTGACTTTATTGAGTGATAACGGGATTGAGAGTTGGACCTCCAAAGTATTCTCTGGTGAATCAATTTACAGCGTTGGAGACTATAAAGGGCGCCTAGCGCTAAAAGCACTTAGTCACCATTCCGCGTCAGGCCTGGTGCTAGAAAAGCAAATTGACCTCATTGCAACGCCTTACCTAAACTGGAGTTGGTTAGTTGAAAAGACGCTGCCGCAGTTAGACGAGCGAAGTAAAGCTGGTGATGATTTTGTGGCGCGAGTTTACGTGGTTATTGATGGTGGTTTTATGGTGTGGAACACCAAATCATTAAACTATGTTTGGTCGAGCAATCAAGCCAAAGGCTTGGTTTGGAACAACGCTTTTGCTGGCTCAAGTGTTAAAATGATGTCTGTGCGAGGACAGCAATCGCAGCAAAGTCAGTGGTATGAAGAAAAACGCAATGTGTATCAAGATTTGATTGAAACATTTGGGGATAAAGGCAGTGAAAAAGCTAACCGCAAAGCGTATCAATACATCGATATGATTGCGATTATGACCGATACCGACAACAGTGGCAAAGATGCAGAAACGTATTATGGCGACATAATATTTACTGAAAAATAGCAACTGATCAACCTGCATTTACTGGTGCTTAGCGACCTAGCAAAGTCGCATTAATTTTTACTTTATCGTTAAAGTAGTGGGCTAAATAAGTAAAAAAACTGCTCGACTAATCGTTTAACTAACGGTCTTTTACGCCACTGGCGCGCATCCATTTTTATTGAATTAGCCATATATTGATGTTGGACTTCACTAAGCGATTGAGTGAATTCTAAATTTTCAACAGAAAGAGTCACTTCAAAGTTAAGCCATAGGCTGCGCATATCAAGATTAACTGTGCCGATTAGACTATGGTGCAGGTCAATGACCACTGACTTTGTGTGCAGTAAACCGCCACGAAAACGATGAATATTGACACCTGCATTCAGTAACTCGCCAAAGAAAGATCTGCTGGCCCATTCCACCATCATTGAGTCGTTTTTATCGGGTATGATTAAATTCACCTCCACACCCCGTAATGCAGCTGCTGTTAATGCAAACAATAGGTTTTCACTGGGGACAAAATAAGGGCTAGTGATGGTGATGCTGTGTTTTGCTTGATAAATACTGAGCAATAAAACTTGTTGGATCATATCCTCAGGCATACCGGGTCCTGATGGAATAACTTGAACCATGTCGGATGGTTCCTCGTCGTGCGGATGGCATTGTGGCGGTTCGGGTAACATTCTCTGGTCTGTTTCGGTTTCCCAATCCCAGGCGAGAATGCAGTTAAGCACTGGCACACTGGAGCCGGTAATTCTCACCATGACATCAACCCACTCACCAACACCAGCGCTTTGCTTAAAATATTTAGGATCGACTAGATTCATTGAGCCGGTATAACCGATTTGGTTGTCTATCACGACTATTTTACGATGAAGGCGAAGATCTAAACGGCGGAAGATCATACGTACAAGAGAAACAGACAGTGCGGATACCAAGTTTATGCCAGCTTCACGCATTTTTTTTGGCCACTTACTGTTAAAAAAGGTTCGACTTCCTGCAGCATCTAATAATATTCTCACTGCCACATCGCGTTGAGCAGCTTGAATAAGTGCTTGGGCAACTTGGTCAGCAAGCCCACCAGGATGCCAAATATAGAACTCTAAATGAATCGAGGTTTGCGCTTGTTGTATGTCTTCAATCAGGGTTGTTAAAATCGTTTCGGCGGATGATTTAAGTGTTAGTTGATTATTGGCTAACGTAGGAATGCCCAGACGTTTTTCACATAAATGGCTTATGGGAATCGCGTAATCACTTAAGTTGTGAGGACGATATTGCTGAATGGCAAACAGTCGACGAAACCATTCCCGATAGGGGCTGTACATCTCTTTAGCTCTCACTGCGCGGGTTTTACCAAGGTTCATCTCGCCAACGAGGAAATAAAGGAAAATACCTAAGATGGGGACAACATAAATAAGCATCATCCAAGCTAAGGAAACACCAATAGATCGCCGTTTATAGACAATACGCGTGGTGATACCAGCAATGAGCAGCCAATAAGCTAATACGCTGATTATCGTTAATATTTTATAAAGCTCAACCATAGCTAGCCAGTGTATCAATCATGTAGAAAAACATGCACTTATCATATCAGGTTTTCAATCGGTATTGTCTACAGTCATCCGTCTGTACGGCTGGGTATATCAAACAGTTTGTTTTATTATAAAGACTCTGGTGCTATTCAGTTTAATGCGAACCAAACGCTAGCATCACTTTAAGTCACTTTAAGTCACTTTTAGTCATTTTCAGATAGCCCTCCCAAAACGAATAGAGGTATTCATCCATCGGTATTTTTCGCTCAAAGCCAACATCGACCTTACAGCCTAAGCGTAAACTGCTTGGGCTTGCTCGATGGGGAAGTCTGGTTATCGTCATATTGTTGATGATGACAGTTGTGGTTGTGCCAAAATTTGTTCATTTAGCCACAGAGCCTCAAGTGATTAATAATGAGCAAGAGTCGTTTGCTGCACAATGTGTAAAAGCCACACCTATCGCTAAATTGGATACTGATGGCCAACTGGCGGTCGCGAGCTGGAATGTTTATAAACAGCAAAATGCTGGCTGGCAAACGCTGCTCAGTCAGTTAGCTAAACAACATCAATTATTGTTGCTGCAAGAGGTGAAGTTATCTGACGAGTTTCAGTTGTGGCGCCAACAACATCACCAACAATTGGCGATGGTGCAAGCATTTAGCCAAGACCATATACCACTAGGGGTGATGAGCTTGTCTCAAGTTGCTGCGAGTGAAAGTTGCGGTTATTTGACGGCTGAACCCCTAATACAGTTTCCCAAGTCGAGTTTGTTAAGTTATTTCCCCTTATCGAATGGTGAAACTTTGCTGGTGGCTAACTTGCACAGTATTAACTTTGAGTATGATCTAGACAGTTATGCTGCGCAGTTACAGCAGCTACTACCAGCGTTAAGTGCTCATAAAGGACCGATAATTTTCGGCGGGGATTTAAATACTTGGCGTCAAGCCAGATTATCAATGTTAGCCTTGATGACAAAGAAATTAGGGCTAAAAGCGGTGATCCCCGCGGATGACAAACGCACAACCGTGATGGGTTATCCAATTGATCACCTTTATTATCGAGGACTAACTTTAGAGTCATCTCGGGTCATTATGACTAAAAGCTCAGACCATTATCCTTTGTTAGCGCAATTTAGATTAGGCGAAAGTTAACGCTCATAGTTTATGACGGCTATTAACTGATTAAAGTTGTGTTAAAGGTCATAAAGACCGCATGGGCTCGCTCAAGATTAATTGATTAGTGCGGCTGACAGGTACATCAATGTTAAAATCGATTCACAGTCGTTTTTCAATTCGAGTAAAATAACCTTTAACGATTTAATGTGTGTTTTGTGCAAGTTAAAACGATAAGAGCATAATACATTATGATCTTATCGTTAATTAACCCGCTGATTAAACGACTATATCAGTAGCTTGATATGTCTCTCAATATTGATTTTTTTATCTGCCACAGCTTCAATTAATTATTTCTTATTAAACATCGCTTGGCCGGTTTTATCTTTTTCAGACCAGAAATTAAGATTGAACTGGGCATCAGGGCTTAATTCAATACGATGCCAGTACTCTGGTGGACTAGTGGCAAATTGGCCTGCTTTGATCACCACTTTTACTTCTGGTTCAGTTGCTTCGCTGTCTGCAAAACCAAAATACGTGACCACACCTTCCATTACACATAACTGGCCGAATACACCTTCGGCGGTATTGTGGTGAGTCAGTAGCGCATCAGGCACATTTTTAGTGGTGAAAAATGGCGTAGAGCGTTGAATTGTCCAGTTTGCTGGGATACGTTGATGAGACATAATGTTCTCCTAAATAACCTGAACTCGGGATAATAAACGCCTTTCAAACAGTCCTTTGCCCTGCTAACTGCGTTGAATCGACTTACAATAGGCTAGCTATTGACGCGTCAATTCGCCTTGTTCGCATAACCAATGACAAGCTTGAAAGTGAGGAGGGTTAACATGCTGATTTTAAATAGCATAAGTTCATCCCTTATCCCAAATTCAGGTTAAGTTGATTGATGAGTAGGCTTTATGAGTAAAGCCTACTCGATAAAATACTAAAGACTTGCTGGTAAGGCTCTGAGTAGCGGGAAGGTATTGTTCATGTGGCCTTCTGTTACCACAAAACCGATTATCTGTTTTTGTTCATTGTACGCTTTTACTGAGCAACCCAGAGCATCAATATCAACCTGCCACGATGCAACGTCAATTACGGTATTTCCGCCTAATTGAATGGGCATTTGCGGTGTTTTAACTTTGACTAACATAGCCGGTAGTTTCAAATCTGTCGGTTGGCCTAATAAGGTTTTCGCTAACGCATTGGCGCTTAACATAATGGGCTGCAAGTAGGACATCACCTTACCATTGATTTCGGCGCAATCTCCTAAGGCATAAACATTGTTCGCTGAGGTTTGCAGTTGCAGATTAACCACTAAGCCATTATTGACTTTGAATCCTGACTTTCGTGCTAAGCCAACATTAGCCTTTAATCCCGCAGCTGAAATAACACAATCGACAATATGGGTATTACCACAACTGAGTGTGGCACAAATACCTGATTCAATTTTGTTTAGCGAACTAATGGTACGGCCAAACTCAAATACAACACCGTTATCGACCATCTTCTTTTGTAAAACACTGGCGACTAAATCTGGCAGCATGGTTGCCATCACGCCGTGACTTGGATCAACCACTACTACGTTTTTACCGCTGCGATTAAGATCCATGGCTATTTCAGTGCCGATAATACCCGCTCCAATAACCAAAACACGTTGTGCATTTTGTAGTTGCAGCTGCGCATTATTAAACTCACTAAGACTGTTTAAGGTGACCACACTGTCTGTTGCGTTACCAAGCATTGATGGCACAAAGGTTTTTGCTCCTGTTGCTAGCACCAGTTTTGTATAAGGGTAAGCAACACCTTCAACAAACACCGCTTGCTGTTCACTATCAATGCAATCAACCTTGGTAAAAGCATGCAGAGTAATATTATTCTCGGAGGCAAACTCTTGTGCAGTAAGGCGGATTAAGTCCGTACTGTTTTGCTTGTTACTAAATACATGGCTCAAGTCCGGTTTATTATAATCGTGGCCTTCATCAAGGGTGAACACGGTTATCGGTAAATGCTTATCTGTGCGTCTAATGGTTTTGATTAGTTGATATGAGCCAAAGCCGCTACCGATGATAATGATGGGGGCGCTCATGATGCTTTCCTCTCAGCGATAGGGACAAAAACATCTTTGCCAAGGCCGCAATCTGGGCAAAGGAAAAAGTCTGGCACTTCGCTCCACGGTGTACCTGGTGTTACATCTTGATTAGGCTCACCCAATACTGGCTCATATACCCAATTACACACAGTGCAGAGCATATTTTGTGAATCACTCATTGCCGTCGCTGTTGTACATGTCGGTTTGGTTGCTTGAGTTGCTTGAGTTGCTTGAGTTGGCTTAGTGGTTACAGTGGCTTGAGCGCTCTTAGCTAGCGATGCCGGTGAAATGGATTTTACATTACTTAAATCATGCCATGCCCAGCTTTTAGCTATCTGGCGACCGTGCTCACGGCATTCGCGCATCGCTTTACCATCTGGTCGCCATTTTGCTTTTAAGCCGACAATGGTTTCAAATCCGGCATCTGTAAGACGGGTGTGAATACGGTCAACGGCGCCGCCGTTCCAGCCATAACTTCCAAATGCACCTGCTTTTTTATCTTTAAAGCGCAGGCCTGTGATCTCTTCTAGCATTCCCGCGACTTTCGGCATCATGACATTGTTCATGGTTGATGAGCCTACCAAAATACCTTTGGAGCGGAACACGTTAGCTAATATGTCATTTTTATCATGACGGGCCACGTTAAACACTTTAACCGACACAACAGGGTCAACGTCGTGGATGCCTTGAGCAATGGCATCGGCCATCATGCGGGTGTTATTAGACATCGAATCATAAAAAATGGTGATTCTGTCTTCCTGATAGTTATCTGCCCATTGCAGATATTGATGAATAATCTGTGCTGGGTTGTCGCGCCACACTACGCCATGGGCGGTAGCAATCATGTCTACAGGCAGGTTAAAGCTTAGCACCTCGTTAATTTTGGCGGTAACCAGCGAGCTAAACGGGGTTAAAATATTGGAATAATAGCGTAAACATTGATCCATCAATTCAATTTGGTCTACTTCGTCATTAAACAAATGCTCATCGCAGTAATGCTGACCGAACGCATCATTGCTAAACAACACAGCATCTTCTGTTAAATAGGTCATCATGCTGTCAGGCCAATGCAACATCGGAGTTTCAATAAACACCAGCTGCTTACCGTTACCAATGTCTAAGGTATCGCCGGTTTTAACGATATTAAAATTCCACTCTGTATGGTGATGTAAGCCAGTAATAGAGTCGATAGCATTTTCGGTACAGTAAATCGGGGTATTAGGAATTTTAGCCATTAAAGCCGCTAAGGCACCTGAGTGATCTTCTTCCGCATGGTTAATGACGATGTAATCAATCTTATCGAGATCAATTTCCATCTCAAGGTTTTGGATAAATTGCAGGCTGAAACGATGGTCAACAGTATCGATTAAGACATTTTTCTGTTCACGAATAAGGTAACTATTATAACTGGTGCCTTTGGTGGTTTTATATTCAGTACCATGGAAGTCCAATATTTCCCAGTCACGTTGTCCGACCCAATCGATGTTATTTTTAATGTGAATTGTCATATGTACACCTGTAATAAATTAGAAGTTAAAGTTGATAGAGATATTTCAAAAGTTAACTTCGTTATTGCAGAGTGCATGCCAACTGTTTATCTTATTGATTATATGAAAGTAATATTTTTTTAGTGAATTTTATTGATGTCATAAAGACATGCTCTTTATTGTTTATATGACATATAAGTGTCATATTGACTTCTTATTGTGTTATAAAACGATATTATTGATGAAATGCCAATCACAGGCTTTATCGCTATTTATCAGCTAATACAAACTGGGATAAATGCTTGCTTCAGCTGCATTTTGTAATGTTATTGTTATTACATTAAGCTAAGGCTATTCACTAGAATACGATAACCACGAAATTTACTGAGCTGTTTATGTCGTAAAATTTGTATTAATTCAATCCCTTTGGATGTCAGATATAAAAAGGATGTTAGATGATAGATTTTAATAATAAAGGTTTTTTCAAACTGAAGCAGAATTCTGATTTTGCAGACAAAGCCCGCGATTTACTTATCGATGATGAACGAGTCATTGATTCATATAAATCCATGCGTGATGGTGTCATTTTTACCAGTAAAAGAATTATCGCTGTTAATGTTCAAGGCATTACAGGAAGTAAAAAAGATTTTACATCTTTGCCTTACAAAAATATTGTCGCTTACTCAATTGAAACATCGGGGACATTCGATCTCGATTCCGAACTAGAAATATACTTTTCAGCGATAGGCAAAGTTAGGTTTGAGTTTACTGGTAAGGCCTCAATGCTGGAGATATCAAAAATAATCTCAGGTTATTTATTATAGGTCTGCAAATGCCGCTATTGTCAATAATTGCTTAATAAATTGATAATTTCAACAAACGAACCATTAAGGTTTAATCTGTTGTAAAATATGATTTTAGTCTAGAATTTAATGCTGAAACTGAGGAGTGTTAAGTGGGTCGTTTCGTCAGTTATCTGGCGTCGAGAAAGACTAAAACGTGGGGTGTAAAATTGTAAATATGGCTAATGTTCAAATCAGAGTGTTGCTGATGAGTGATTGGGAAATCTATAGAAGGTTACGTTTATTAGCATTACAAGACTCGCCAGATTCGTTTGGCTCGACTTATGAACGAGAAGCTGAATTTACCGACGAAGAGTGGATTTCTCGTCTTAATGCAAGCAATCGAGCAAAGCATGCATTGCCACTGATCGCTGAACTTGATGGCGTCGCCGTAGGCTTAGCATGGGGGACAGATCCATAGTTCTAGTCCTATGGATACTGATGCTGCACATGTGTATCAAATGTGGATGTCACCACGCGCGCGCGGATATGGACTTAGTAAGTTATTACTGAATAGCATTATTGATTGGGCCAAAAAATCTAATCGAAAAGTCGTTTGCTTAGAGGTTACTATTGTTAACGAGGCCGCTGTTAATCTCTATAAATCAATTGGTTTTGTTGCTGCTGGTGAAACACAGACTCTACGAGAGGGTAGTGCATTACTGACTCAAACCATGATACTGGAGTTATGTGGTTAATAAATGAGTCATGTTCTCAATAAAATCGACGTTTTCAGCAAAATAGTTTTCAGTAAAATCGTTTTCAATAAAATCTAGGTGACACGACTCACTTTTAGGGTATTGTCGCAACGGTTTAATTAACCACGTTTCGCTCATTAACTGAGTGGCTTTTACAATGGAGTGTAAAAATGAATGAATCTCAAGCAGATAATATTATCCAATCTTATGAAACGGATAGCATTACCGCTTTACGTTTAGATTTAGATAAACTGAGACCCAAACCATATACTTGGTTAATCCAATGGCTGATGTGTTTGGCGACTATTGGCGCTATTTTATATATTGCAAAAGTAGACCTATTAGTAGAACAAAATTTTGTGTGGTTGCTACTGTTATTTGTCGCGATTGGCTTTAGCCATCGAGATGATTATTTAGCTCATAAACGTATCGATTTGGTGATTAAACTACTCGATAAAAATGCATTTCATAAACGGTCATAGTTCAAAAGGAAGCCTTGGCACATGGATATTATGATTGATGATTTACAGGGCTCTGGCGTGGTTGAGTTACTGCAAGCACATTTGGCTGACATGTATGCAACATCGCCACCGGGTAGTGTTCATGCATTAGATATTGAAGCCTTAAAACATCCATCAATTACTTTTTGGTGTGCCAAACAAGGTGACATAGTACTTGGGTGCGTAGCGATAAAACAGTTAACGCCAACCCACGGCGAAATTAAGTCTATGCGAACGGCTGCAATGGCGAGAAACCAAGGAGTAGCATCGGCATTGTTATCGCACATATTGGGCGTAGCTAAGTCTTGTGGTTATCAGCGGTTGAGTTTGGAAACTGGATCGATGGATTTTTTTGCGCCAGCAAGGCGTTTGTATGAACGACATCAATTTGATTACAGCGGCCCATTTGCGGACTATGAACTAGATCCTAATAGCTTGTTTATGACAAGATTAATTGAGTAAATTGATTTGTGATAAAGGTAAAACCTAGCAAAGCGCTAATTTATGAAATGTGTAAGCGACTATTACTCTTCTTCATTATTTTTGGCATTGCCATCGTAATATTAATGACCCCCAGAAGGTGAGTGTGTAGCATTTTTTAGCCATAGCTTGTGCACAGGAAAAGATAAGTGGGTTATTGTAAAGTGGATTTTTTTGTTTGATTCATTGTTACTGGCATACACAGCTTTGCCTGTGTTGCATTACTTAGCGCTAAGATTTTTAATTAAGCATAAAAACTGACCTCTAAATGGGTTTTGAAAAGCTTAATGATTTACAACCTTTCTATCATTGATCTAAACAAGCCAAACTCAGTTATAGCATTGGCATAACTGAGTTTGGCTTGTTTTATATTAGTGCTGCAGTTTCCAGACAAAGCGTTATTAGTACTATGCCTAGCAGGCTTGTTCACTCTCAACAATTTTTTGAATATCGTGCGGGTGTACTTTAACGCAAATGCCATTGGCCTTAAATGCGATAGTTGGGTTAGCAAGGCGCTCTTTATCACCTTTTGGCGAACTTTGTTTAACTTTAATATCACTGTTTTCGTCACTACCTGCAATAGTATTACCTGCAATAGTATTACCCGCAATAACATCAGCCAGTAGTGGCACTTTTTCAATAAGCTCTGCGACGAGTTCATCACAGGTTTGTGCCTGTGATGGGAACACTAATTCGATATGCTCCCAACCTTCAACCGGATAGACTTTGTCAGATGGAAAGGGCAGTTCAACACATTGAATTTTCATCGCACCGATAACTAATGGTTCGGCTAATTTAATGATTAAAATCGGCCGACCGTTGATGATGTTATTAGAGATGATTTTGCCGTGTTGACTAAATTCATCGACGAGTAACTGCGCTGTTTGATTATCGTTCACCCGCAGAGCAGCATGATCACAATTCAATGCTAAGTTGTCTAAACCTAACCGATGAATAAACGCGCTTATGCGCTGGCTAAAGTCTGCCCAAGTATGTTGTAGATGTTGGTAATTCATTTAATAACCCAAGAAACAAAGCAAAAAATGGTATGGTTGAGCTTGAATAAGCTTATGGCCATATTTCAATCGGTGTACCAGCATCAATCATTTGCCACAATTCATCCATTTCTTTGTTGGTGACGGCAATACATCCATTGGTCCAGTTGTACTTTTGTGCTTCTTCTGGCGGTAAAGTTGAACGAGGGTTTTCACCGTGGATCATAATCATGCCACCGGCTCTAATGCCTAATGCATCAGCTCGTAATTTATCTTCTTCATTGGGATAAGAGATATGAATCGATTTATAAAATGCACTATCAGATTTTTTATAATCTAATACATAACGACCTTGCGGAGTACGTTGATCACCTTCTTTAAGCTTATGACCACTTGGCACATCGCCCATGGCAATAAGGTAACTTTTAATCACTCTTCCGTCACGCATGACAGATAAGCGTGATTCAGATTTATTGACGACAACTAAATCTACTTTTGCTGTAGTTTGGCTTGAAGAGGCAACCGCCAATGACGGGCTGAAAATTAAGGCTATAAATATTATGTACAACGCGCGCATGAAATCTCCGTAAACCAATGACCTTTTTAATTTTTATTGTAAAATGACCCTATTTCGAATGTTAAAACTCGACAGTCAATGTTAGATTTTAACGACAACAAGGGTTAATTGATATTAGTTAACCGAGTTTATTTGCAATTTATTACCCGAGACAGTGAATAATAAGATGAATATCGAAGAAAAATCTGACAGTCCACTAAAAAAACAGCTTAGAAGTGTGATTTTTGGTACCGAAACCCCAGCAGGAAAACGTTTCGATATTGCCCTTATGGTCTGTATTGTACTGAGTGTGATATTGATTTTTATCGATACCACAGAATATGTTAATTCCCTTTACGGTGACTATATTAGTATCGCCGAATGGACCTTTACGGTATTGTTTACCGTTGAGTACATATTAAGACTCTATTGCTCGCTTAATCGGTTACACTATGCACGCAGTTTTTTTGGTGTAGTGGATTTAGTGTCAATTTTACCCAGTTTTTTAGGGTTGATTTTCCCTGGTGCCAATGTCGCGTTAGCGTTAAGAGTACTGCGTTTATTCCGGGTGTTTAGAGTATTAAAGTTACTTCGATACCTAAGCGATGGCCAAATATTGCTTAAAGCCATGGTGCAGTCTGGTCGAAAAGTGTTTATGTTTTTCTTCTCGGTAAGCCTGATTATTATGGTGTTAAGTGTGGTTATGTATGTGGTTGAAGGCCCTAACAATGGCTTTACTTCCATTCCTAAGTCCATGTATTGGACCGTAGTGACCATTACCACCGTTGGCTACGGAGATATTACGCCGCAAACGCCATTGGGCCAAGGGATTGCGGCACTTACTATGCTGATTGGTTATTCGATTATTGCGATCCCCACCGGTATTTTAACCGCTGAAATTTCACATGAAATGGTCAGAACCCGTGATTTACGTAAATGCAGCAATTGTGGCAAAAAAGGCCACGATAAAGATGCTGAATATTGTAATCATTGTGGTAGCGAACTTGAAAAACTCTAGGGTTACAGCCTGTAAAGCTGATTTAGATTTGATTTTTATTATAGACACACAAGGATATTGATGACCGCTGCTAAATTTGTTGAGGGTTCCATTTTACGCCATATCCTGGTGATGAGCTCTACTGCTGCTGTGGGTATTTCGGCACTTTTTGTGGTCGACTTACTCGATATTTTCTTTTTAAGCTTACTTGGTGAAATAGAGCTCGCCGCCGCAGCAGGTTATGCTAGCACGATTTCATTTTTTACGACTTCGATAGGTATCGGCTTATCGATTGCTCTAGGCGCTTTGGTGTCAAAAGCGGTGGGGTCGAAAAACATAAAGTTAGCCAAGAGATTATTTTTAAACAGTGCCATCGTGACGTTAATTACCAGTGTGCTGGTGGCTGCAGTTGTCATCGCGTTTATTCCCGAATTGTTAGCGTTGGTGGGTGCAACAGGGCGCACTGCGGAATTGGCTGAAAGCTATTTGTATATTCTGGTGCCATCCTTACCATTTATTTGTTTAGCAATGGCGCTTGGCGGCGCGCTGCGTGCAGTGGGTGATGCCAAACTATCGATGATGTCGACACTAGCTGGTGGCGGTGTTAACGCCGTATTAGACCCTATCTTTATCTTTAGTTTATCAATGGGTATTGAAGGTGCTGCGGCTGCATCGGTATTGGCCCGTATTGCGGTGTTTGTCATCTCAGCTCGCGGAGTGGTGGTTAAGCATAAGCTGTTAGGTCAATTTTCGTGGATTGAGTTCAAGCAAGACCTAGGGGTGATTTTTGCCATAGCCGCACCTGCAATGCTCACCAATGTGGCAACTCCCATTGGTAATGCGGTGGTAACGCGTGCCATAGCTGATTTTGGTGATAGTTATGTAGCTGGCTGGGCGGTATTAGGACGTTTGATCCCCGTCTCGTTCGGGATGATTTTTGCACTGTCTGGCGCAGTCGGACCGATAGTGGGGCAAAACTTTGGTGCCAATGAAATTGAACGAGTTCGATTGAGTTTAAACAAAGCGATTCAATTTTGTGTTGTTTATGTTCTGGTGGTGTCACTGGTACTGTTTTTATTACGAAATGTCATTATTAGTAGTTTTGATATGAAAGGCGATGCGGCAGAGCTTATTTTGTTTTTCTGTCAGTACATCGCGGTGTTCTTTATCTTTTCGGGCATTTTGTTTATTGCCAATGCCTCATTTAATAATTTAGGTAAGGCTAAATACTCGACCTTTTTTAATGTCGGTAAAGCAACCATCGGCACCATACCATTTGTGTATTTTGGCGCCCAGTGGGGCGGTGTATTTGGGGTGTTAATTGGTCAGGTGATTGGGGCAATTATATTTGGTGTGATAGGTATTTTATGTGCATATCGATTAGTCGACAAAATTAGCCGCCAAGGTATGCTTTCAGCGGGTGCTAATCGACAACTACTAGAAGACGATGCGATAAACATTGATATGGTGGCAGCTCCTTCACCTATGCCAGGGCGCACTCAGATGGCTCAATTAGATGAAGATCCACTGTGTAAGCAAGTTGCTCAACAAGACAACGCCGATACAGCCAATGGCAACACAAATGATACTGAAAAAGCCGGTGCTGATGGCGCTAGTACCGATAACATTGGCAGTGAGAAAAGCAGCGATAAAATCAATTGATCTGATAGATGCTATGTAGATGTAATTTAGTGTAGATGTGACTTAGTGTAGATGTGATTCAGTGAAGATGAGACTCAGTGAAGATGTGACTTTAGTGTAGATGTGACTTAGTGTAGATGTGACTTAGTGTAGATGTGACTTAGTGTAGATGTGACTTCGTTTAGATGTGACTTCGTTTAGATGTGACTTAGTGTAGATGTGATTCAGTGTAGATGTGATTCAGTGTAGATGAGACTCAGTGTAGATGTGATTCAGTGTAGATGTGATTCAGTGTAGATGTGATTCAGTGTAGATGAGACTCAGTGTAGATGTGATTCAGTGTAGATGAGACTCAGTGTAGATGAGACTCAGTGAAGATGTGATTCAGTGTAGATGTGATTCAGTGTAGATGAGACTCAGTGAAGATGTGATTCTGTGTAGATGTGATTCTGTGTAGATGTGACTCAGTGAAGATGTGATTCTGTGTAGATGTGACTCAGTGTCGATGTGATTCTGTGAAGATACGATAGAGTTTACATGTGATTGGGATCGAGACGTGATGCTATGATAGATATTTAATCTCTGGCTAATGCCCACAGAGCAGATAATAAAAAGCCCCTATTTTTGGCCTTGACTAATAATAGGGGCTTTTTGATACTGACACCTTGTAAATGGGTGTTAGTCTTTGTCAGTTTCTGTGCTGGCTTGTGTGGCAACTGTTTGTTCAGCCGCTTCTGCTAACGCAATTTTCTCACGTTCAGCTTTAGAGATATAACGCTCAACAGGCTTGTTACTTGGGTTAGCCGGCACCACTTTATTTTGGCGAGCCTTGGCACGTTTGGCCAATTTTTTGATCATCTCTTGCTTTCTATTCATCTGATTTCTTACTTTGTAAACGACAAACTATTAATATCATTCTAGACGATACACAGCTTATCGGAGCGTGATGACACTGGTCTTAGAGCCTACGGCAACATCACGAGAAAATTTGGATGCTAATTTTAGCTTAATTGCTTAGCTGGATATAGTGTTTTATCCGTCAGCGACAATAATTAACCTATTAAGTCAGTTAAAGCAGCATCGGCTTGGCAATTAGGCGCCGAATTTTTTAATATCTTCAGCGGTAGCACCATCATTACATTCGCCACGAATTTCACCGCGCTCAGTTTCAACATAACGACTTAATTCAATAAAACCGGCTTTACAATAACCATTCATTTCGATGGTTTTTCTAAGACCCAGATCAATTTGTTGATGCCATAGTTCGAGGCGATTCTCTGCGTTACGTTGTTCAATTAAATAACTCTGTGCATCTTGTTTACTGCGAATTCTTCTTTCTAGCGGGGAATCACCAGGAATGCTGCGGTCAAGGGCGGTAGCTAATTTTGCTTTATAGACAAACAACTTAATCCCATTACCTTTAATTTGAGTACTGAATGCATCGCGAAACTGCCCCGCAAAGTCCATAGGATCAGGTTCGCTTGCGCTACAGGCGCTAAGCAGTATGAGACTGCAGATGATTAAGCTTATTTTTGACACTCATTACCTCATTCGTTCTTATGTTAAATGAAACTCGAATAAATGCTGCAAAATATTATCATGACCTTTATTGATACAAGCATGGCCAGGGTAAAAATATTTCTACAGCAATATGTTAGCCACAGTGTTGAGATAAACGGTGGCGACATGACATAACCAGTGCTTTATGCGAAACGTTCGTTGAGGTAGCTGGTAATGGCTTTTGACTCATATAACCATTGGGTGTTGCCGTCTTGCTCGATACGTAAACAAGGCACTTGTAGCTTGCCACCTTGGCTTACTAACACGCTTTTGTTGTCATCTTGTTTGGCGTCGACTAAGTTAATGGTTAAATTTTGGCGACGCATATCACGACGAACCTTGACACAAAAAGGGCAGGCGGCGTATTGATACAATGCCAATGATTGAGTTTGTTGATCGACAATAGCTTGTTGATCTTGTGGACGTTGGCGCTTTTTAGGAGCAAACACAAAATTTAACAACAAAATAATTCGACCTAAAATCCAGCGAACGATAAACATAGATAACCTCAATCTTAACAATATTAATGATACATCATGATTACAAACGTTTGTTATTACTCGTTTGCAATGTATGCGCAGTCTACCCGATGTAGATAGCGGTTAACAGCCACAGACAGGTTATTTTACTTGTAGTTCAAGCAATGCTTCTGCGGCATCTTCTGCGGTGTTGATACGGCTTTCAAGCACAAATATTTTACCTGCATCAATTCCTGCTTGAGCAATTAAATAGGCTTTAACCGCTTTAGCGCGCTCTTGGGCTAAAAGGCCAAATTCATCTGCAGTAAACTGTTGGTGATTTTTAAGCATATTGTACAAACCAATGTGCCAACGCGTGATCAGCTCTGCTTCAGTCAGTTTTGGTTTTTTCTGCTGTAATTTTTGCTTGATGTCTAATGAATCCTGCGATAACTCTTGCTCAACCAATTGATACAATGCATCTGCTAATGGCCCCGTAACAGGGTATTTGCTGGCAGAGACACTTTTGGGGAAATCTTTGAATTTTATCCCCGCAGCGTTAGCCAGTTGCTTATGCAGTTTGGTTTCTGCTAATGCTTGTTTATCGTTAATTATGTCGATACTGCCTTTAATATTTAAATTAAGCAGCGGCCTGTCTATTAACGCTTTAGCCAGTTTGTCTAAGGTGCTTTTTTGTTTAAGTGAGATGTTGCTGCGTCCATACTCAAAACTGATTTTATCTATTTGTTCATCACTGCCCACAAGACCAGCTAAGAATGAAAACGGTGAGGTCACCGCTTTGGTTATGATATTACCTAGTGCATTAATGATGATGCTACCAAAACTAAAGCTAGGAGAATCAATATCCCCAGACACATCAACGCCTAAATCAATTACGCCATGTCGGTCTTGCAATAATGCTATCGCTAATGTCACCGGTAGGCTGGTTGCTAAACTGCTGTTACTGCGTTTACCTAGTTCGAGTTGATCAATCACTACATGATTACTGCCAACTAATTCATTGTTTTTAAGCTGATAGTTTAGATCCAGTGACAACTGACCTTTATCAATATAATAACCAGCATAAGTGCCAGAGTAAGGGTTAACCGAGGTGAGCTCTACTTTGTCAAAGTTCAAATTAAGGTCAAGATAAGGTTGAGCTAATAACGGGTTAACATCACCTTTTAACGTCACCGGTGCGTATTTGTCTATTTTTCCCGCTAAATCAACTGATGCAGTGGTTTCTGGATTTGATGATAAGTTGGTGATCTGGCCGTTAAGCATTTCAATGCCCGAAGCAAAATTGGGCGTTAACGAATTATCCGCAAAGAAGGCCGAGCTGTCTTTAAAGCCAATCTTATTAATGTTGAGCTTCATTTGTGGCGCATCGGTGGTGGATTGCTCATTGCCTGTCGATAAGGTCGCTTGTTCAGCTTTACTTGGACTAACAGCAACTTTATCTGTCTCGACACTAGCAGTGGTTTGTTTTACGTCTGCAGGAGTATTGATCAACTCGCTAATATTGGTGCTGCGGTCGGGTGAGATAATCAGGCGACTAAACAGCTTATTGAAGTTTATTTCATCAATATCAATGTTAGCTTGTTGGCGATCAAACGATAATTGGTTGATGTCCATGGTTTGCCATGTCAGCAAAGGTTGTTTTAACACGTTATCGTTAATGTGTAATTGACTGATGTTTGCACTGCCAGAGTAGGTTAGCGTGTCTTTAGCGTCTGCATGCAAAACACCCTTAGTGGAAAACATGCCATCTTCAATAGTGATATTGATGTAAGGAGCTATATAAGGTTGTAAACGTGACAGCAACATATTACTAAAGTCGATTTCAGCATTCACTGTTTGCGCTAATGCATCAACTTGTCCTGTTGACGTTAATAAGCTTTGTTGATTAATTCCTGCCGAAAATTGATAATCAATCGGGCTGGATAGATCTGATTTTATTACCCCAGTAGTGAGGTCAATCGGGCCGATTTGCCAAAGAATAATCTTATCACTGGCAATGCCTTCACCCAGTTTAACTTGATACTGCGCGATACTGATTTTGTCTAGTGTGACTAACCAAGGGGAGTCAGCATCGATGGCGTTAGACGTTACTGCTGTTTTTTGTTGAGTCGTTTGTGAGTCTGTCTCAACTGTCGTTTCTTTCGTAGTATCTTGTGTCGCTGATGGTGGTGATTGCTGCGCTAATAGTGGTTCTGCATCTGTTTCTGTATCTGTTTTTGCAGTTGTATCGCTAGCTGCTTTTGTGTTGAGATCAGTGGTGACTTGTTTAACGGTCGCGATGGCTTTATCAGTAATGGTATCAGCCACATTTGTGCTGTCAGCTTTTTGCTCATCTGAGTTAGCTTTCTCTATATCTATAGTGCCTAAATCTGCAGTATCTGAATCTGTCGTGTCTGCAGTCTCTGAATCTATCGTGTCAGTAGTAGCTGATTCGGTAATAGCAGACTCGGTAGTCGTTGAGGCTGTAGAAGATAAATCTGAGGTATCTACGGTAGTTGTTAACTCAGTGTCTTTAGGCAGCAATAAAGCAACCAAATCAGCACCAGTAGGAGTGATATTGAGTTTGATATTACCTTTTTCGGTATGGAACTCACCAATGCTAACGCGTTTTTTGTGGCTGTCTAAATTGATGTTATTTAACGCTAAGACATCAATGGCGATTTTTTCATCTTGCTGATGTAACGCTTTAAAACGCTTAATCACTATCTGTGCTTTGGTGACATTGATATGGCTTATTGGTGCTAAGTTTTTGTCTTGCAATGTCACGTCATACTGTCCGTTTAGGCTCAGCGTGCCTTCAGCTAAGTTAATCGCAAACAGTTGATCAACAAAAGACCAGTAGCGCGATAAATCAATCCCAGTCACCTTAACATCGCCTTTTATTGCCAGGGGCGCTAATTGGAATTGCCCTTGCAATGCTACCGAGCCTTTGAATTGATCTTCTATGCGTAAGTTATAACGATTTACTTGGTCTTGCTTGTCGTTTAACGCACTACTCAAACTATTGAATTGTGCCAATGACACATTGATGTTGGGATAATTAATGTGGGTATCTGTGACGTTGTCGTCTAGGGTAAACACGCCTTGTTGGATCTGAATATTAGCAATGTTTATCGCCGGTATAACACTCGGTTCAGTACTGGTTGGTGTTGGCTGACTATTTTGGCTTAGGCGAGTAATAATGTCACTGAAGTTAAATACAACGTGTTGATTTGCCGTTTCAGTACGCGCCACTCTAAAGGTGGGTTGTTGTAGACGGATATCTTCAATCACTATCGCCCAAGATGAGATCGATTGCCATAATTGAATGTTGCCATAGGCCGCGGCGAATGACGCAAACGTTTTCGGGCTATCAAGTTCGTTGATTTCAAAACCCGATACCGCTAGTTCTAACGTAAATGGGTTGATACTAATGTCTTGTAGGGTAACGTTTCTGCCTAATTGCTCGGTTAATATCGTTGGTGCTTGTTGTTTGGCAATATATGGAATTAATCCGCCGAGAACAGCACAACCCAATAGATAAACAGTTAATCCATAAAGGGCTAATTTTAGAATACGAGAGCGCGGTGTAACCGCTGAGCGCAATTGCGCAAAAAACGAGGTCATAAGAGGTAATCTTGATACAAAACAGTGTCAACAGCTGACTATTTTACCAAAAAAACAATCGTAACGAATGATTATTTTGTCAGGATAATAGATTAATTTACATTTATGTTTATTGATGTTAACTTTATATTTAAGCTTATGTAATTAATAGATTTTCTATTTATCTTTTTTATATAAGTTCATTTTGTTTTGTGCGTTAAACACTTACAGTGACATATTGTTTTAACCTGATGGCTTGATGCCATCACTTAATAGGCATGATATCTGCGATATTCATACGCGGTATTTAATCCTATTTTCAAGGATGAGAAATGCAAATACGTCTAGCTTCGAGCATCGATTTAGAACCATTGAGCCTGCTATTTGATCTATATCGGCAGCAACTACAACAGCCCTCTGACTATCCAGCGTGTCATCATTTTTTGAAGCATCGCTTGGCCGAAAATGATTCGATGATTTTTGTCTCCATCAGAGACGATGAAATGGTGGGCTTTATTCAATTATACCCGTCGTTTTCTTCATTGCGCCTTGCTCCTGTGTGGTATTTGGAAGATGTGTTTGTAAAACCTCAATATCAGCAGCAGGATGTAGTTAGCCAAATGTACCAAAAGGCTCAGTTGTTGGCACAAAGTACTGGGGTATTATTGATTAACCACCATGATTCCCAAGTGCCTATCGAACCTGAATCCTTAAGTTGTACGGCGTAAATTGATCAGTATTATTTGCTTACCATTAACCATGGTAATTAAGTCTGTGATGAGATGAACGATGAATTATGTAGACCTCAGTTATTTCTGATAAAATAGCTGAGGTTTTTTATTATTTTATCATCATAGATGTTAAGGAAAAGAGATTGAATAAGAGCGTATTAACCAACCTTATCGCGGCTGTCTTTATGCTGGTTGGGTATGTGTTACAACAACAAATTGTCATGACAATAGGATTATTTGCGTTGTCGGGTGCATTAACCAACTGGTTAGCAATCCATATGTTGTTTGAAAAAGTCCCCGGTTTGTATGGTTCCGGTGTGGTCCCATCACGATTTGAAGAGTTTAAAGCGGGCATTAAACATTTAATGATGCAGCAATTTTTTACTCAAGAGAATATCGATCGCTTTTTGACAACCAGCAGTGCCAGTAGTATTGATTTAACCCCTGTGATTGAAAAAATTGATTTAGCGCCATCATTTGATGCATTAGTGTCGACTATCGAAAAGTCATCATTTGGTGGCATGTTAGCGATGTTTGGTGGAACCGAGGCGTTGATCCCACTGAAAGAGCCATTTATTGAAAAAATGAAACTGTCGTTAGTTGAACTGGCTCAAAGTGAAGAGTTCAATGCTATTTTAGTCAATGAGCTTGAAAAGCCAGATGTTATCGCAGATATGCAAGCTAAAGTGGCCAATATTGTGGAACAGCGTTTAAATGAACTTACGCCAGAATTAGTGAAACAAATCATTCAAGACATGATTAAAACCCATTTGGGTTGGTTAGTTGTGTGGGGTGGTGTGTTCGGCGGTATTATTGGCGCCGTCGCGGCAGTGCTGCAGCAATACAGTTAACCCCAAAACGTATTATTTTCATGGCGTTATCTGCCATATGATATTGTCTGCCATATAATATTGTCAGCCAAATAACAGAGTAACAGAGGTGAGTATGAGTCAACATCATAGTATTAATTATTTAGAAATACCCGTGAAAGACCTCATCGCAACCAAAGCCTTTTTTACTCAGGTTTTTGGTTGGCAGTTTCAAGACTATGGTCCTCAATACAGTTGTTTTTTGCAGGTCGGAATTGATGGTGGCTTTTATCAAGCAGACTCTCAATTCACCTTAGCAAACGGCAGTCCGTTAATTGTGCTTTACAGCCAAGATTTGGCCGCCACAGAAGCTAAAATTATTCAGGCTGGTGGACTCATCACCAAAGCTGTATTCAGTTTTCCTGGCGGTAGACGTTTCCATTTTACCGACGTTAATGGTAACGAATATGCCGTCTGGTCAGAATAACGACAATCAAATTGCCTCACCTTGTGTGAGGCAATGTTGTTTAGATCAACAGGATATCTGTTTAGGTTGCCATCGCTCGCTCGATGAGATTCTGGCTTGGCATACAATGGACCAACAACAAAAAAGCGCATTGCTGGAAACGTTACAACAACGCGCTATCGCGCGTAAAAAACGCTAGTAGGCCGCTAATCTATAAGTGTTGAGCACTACAAATATCGTATTGAGCTACACCGCAGTTGGGTTGGTTCTCGGTTCGGTATCTGTTCTAAATAAGCTAAACCCGCGAGCTTGATAGTTTTGTAATGCGCTTGGGTGATCTAACGAGCAAGTATGCACCCAAACTCGGCGAGTGTTAGGCAATGACCACGCTTGTTTAATGGCTTGAGTCAGTAAATAGCCGCCAAAGCCTTTACCGATAAAGCGTTCGCCTAAACCAAAATACATAATTTCGACTGTCGCGTCATCTTGCTGCTGTAATTCAAAGTAACCTGCTGGTGCACCATCTTTATATGCAACGAACAAATGCAAGTTATCCGCTTCGCTGTATTCCTGCCATTGACTATCGGACAACGCTAATTTGTCTGTCCACTCCCAGGCTTCACCCACAAATTGATATAAAAAACGATTGAATTGATATTGTTTTATTTTCACCTCAACCACGGTTAAGCCGTTGGCATCATGTTTAGGTTTTAATTGACTGCGGTCGGTCATCTCAAGATTAAAAATGCTGATGTCTGTCATGGTATCTCAATATAAATAAAATTTATTTCTTAAAACTAACTTTTAAAATCATTCATAGCAAATTTAAAATAAATGCTTAGAAGAAATATATTTTCACAAAACAAATGTTGTCTATTGTGGTTAATTTTTGGCTAATGTAGATTCTCTGCGAGAGTAACCTATGGCAATGTAATTCAATTATAGAGGTAGTATATGTTCGAATGGATAGCAGATCCGCAAGCATGGGTGGCACTTTTAACCCTGATAGCACTCGAGATTGTACTAGGTATCGATAATATTATTTTTATCTCGATTGTGGTTGGAAAGTTACCTGTTCATCAAAGAGATAAAGCAAGACTTATCGGGATAGGTTTAGCGATGGTAGCTAGGTTAGGTCTACTATTAAGTTTATTTTGGATCATGGGACTCGTAGAGCCTATTTTCACCTTGTTAGATAATGCTATTTCAGGCCGTGATTTGATTTTAATTTTTGGCGGTTTATTTTTATTAGCCAAATCAACTCATGAAATTCATACGAGCTTTGATATTCCGACCGAATCAACTCATGGTGTTGCACAAGTTGGCTTTTACTCAGTGTTAATTCAAATCGCGATTCTCGATATTGTATTTTCATTAGATTCAGTCATTACTGCTGTTGGCTTGGTTGATAATATATCGATTATGGTTATTGCTATCGTTTTATCTGTCATTGTGATGTTGTTCGCCGCCAAACCAATCAGTATATTTGTTGAAGAAAATCCGACGATTAAAATGCTCGCATTGTCATTTTTATTGTTAATCGGATTCACTTTAGTTGCTGAGGGACTAGATTTCCATGTACCAAAGGGATACATCTATTTTGCAATGGCATTCTCGTTAACGGTGGAACTTATCAACATAAAAATCAAAAAGAGAAAAGAAACTGGCACTATTCATCTCAATAAAAAAATGTCAGAAAATGACTAGTTTTATATGAATGATTTTAGATCGTAATTTTTTACAATAAAAAGCACACCATTAATGGGTGTGCTTTTCTGTTAATGCCATCTGTTGTTAAAATGCGTTTACATTTTAGGAACAGGACACGTAATGCTAATACGCGCTAGCGTGAACGTTTTTAACTGCACGGCCCGATGGGTCGTTAAGCCCTTGTAAACTTACATCCCACAATAGTGCTTCAGGGGTTGAACAGGCAACTGTTTTTCCACCTGGCACTGTTTCAGCGGCACTGGCTAATGGGAAAAACTCTTCAAAGAAGCTGCGGTAAAAATAGGCTTCTTTCGACTCTGGCGTGTTGTATGGGAAACGGAATTTTGCGTTAGCAAATTGCACGTCATCTACGTTTTCTGCCGCATGAGCTTTTAAGCCATCAATCCACGAGTAACCTACGCCGTCACTGAACTGTTCTTTTTGGCGCCATACCACTTCTTTAGGTAATTTGTGCTCAAACGCTTGACGTAAAATGTGCTTCTCGATACGACCATCTTTAGACATCTTCGCTTCAGGGTTAATGCGCATTGCTACGTCAATAAACTCTTTATCTAAGAAAGGCACACGTGCTTCAAGTCCCCATGCTGCCATAGCTTTGTTGGCACGCAAGCAATCAAATAAATGCAGCTTATCAAGCTTACGGACTAATTCTTCATGGAACGCTTGGGCGTTAGGCGCTTTATGGAAATACAGGTAGCCACCAAATAGTTCGTCAGCACCTTCGCCAGACAACACCATTTTAATGCCCATGGCTTTAATTTTACGTGCCATTAAATACATTGGCGTAGCGGCACGGATAGTGGTTACGTCGTACGTTTCTAAGTGATAAATCACTTCTTTAATTGCATCTAAGCCTTCTTGGAAGGTATACACAATAGGGTGATGAATTGTGCCAATGGCATCGGCCACTTTTTGCGCTGCGACTAAATCTGGAGACTCAGCTAACCCTACGGCAAATGAATGCAGTTGTGGCCACCATGCGCCGGTTTCGCCGTCGTTTTCAATACGGTGTTTTGCATATGTTTGTGTAATGGCAGAAATCACTGATGAATCTAGGCCACCAGACAATAATACGCCGTAAGGAACATCCGACATTAACTGGCGTTTTACTGCAGCTTCTAATGCTTCACGTAATTCTTCAATGCTAGCTGGGTTATCTTTAACGGCATCAAAATCACGCCATTCACGATGATAATACTGGGTTGGTTTACCGTCTGCAGAATATAAATACTGTCCTGGGTAAAACTCAGCAACTGTTTTACATACAGGCATTAATGCTTTCATTTCAGAAGCAACGTAGAAGTTACCAGATGCATCTAGACCTGTATAAAGTGGGATAATGCCCATGTGGTCGCGACCGATTAAGTACGTGCCTTTGGCTTTGTCATACAGTACGAATGCGAAGATACCGTTCAGTTTGTCTAAAAAGTCACAACCGTATTCTTGATACAGTGATAAGATCACTTCGCAATCTGAGTTAGTTTGATACTGGTATTTGTCACCTAGCTGAGCTTTTAACTGCTTGTGGTTATAAATTTCACCGTTTACGGCTAACACTATGTTGCCATCAAGGCTGATAAGTGGCTGCGCTCCGTGGTCAACGTCAACAATCGATAAACGTTCATGCGCTAAAATGGCTTTGTCATCAGCATATATGCCAGACCAATCTGGGCCGCGGTGACGCAGCAGTTTTGACATTTCTAACGCCACTTGGCGAAGTTTGCTTGCATCAGTTTTGATGTCTAAAATTGAAAATATTGAACACATAATACGGCTCCAGCAGCGTTGGCTAATCTTTATCTGGTTCCTACTTTGCCAGCATTTTGGTTAACTGCCAAGCTTGTTTTTTGAGATAACATCATAAATATAGCTATTTTAATGATTTTATCTCTTTTAAATATCTTTTTGTTTGAGTAATATTTTGTTAAATGTCATTTTTATTGATATATCTTTATTTTTATCGTGATTATGGCTATTTTTTTTAAGATTTCATAATCAAATACCACTAAAAGCCATAATTGCACTAATGCTGTGCGTATGATGTTTATTTGAACAAAAGTGGGGCTTAATGGTCATTTAACGCCTTTAACGTAGCCATAATCGTGCCTACGTGGCATGTTGATGCGCGATAATGGGGCTTCAATTCACTCGGTGATAGTCAACCAAGCAGCGCTAAACTTGTTAAGTGTTTTAATACTGGATAGGGTTATGTTGATCACTTCTGTTAGTCACTTCTGTTAGTCACTTCTGTTAGTCACTTATATTGGTCACTTATGTGTAGCAGGCAGCAAAGCTGCATTTACGTTAAGCCACATTTTATTAAGGCTGGCGCTTTTTATTGCAACACAAGAGCGTGATCCATAAAATCGCTTTATAACGGAAACATATTTAAGGAAAAAAGTATGGTAGGTGAAACAAATTTAACGGCATTACTTGCATCGATGTCACCGGTATTATTAGATGACGAATACGTTTTTTGCTCAGTGCCGGGCGGCCAATATGGCGATTATCAAACTTTATCGCCACTCGCGATGTTTCGCGAATCTGAAGGGCTGACATTAGTATTAACCAAAGCGGCTGCTATAGAGGGCGGCTTGTCTTTTGAATCAGTATTTAAAGGCATTACCTTAACGGTACACTCTAGTCTGGATGCCGTTGGTTTAACGGCTGCAGTGGCCAATAAACTTACCGAAAAAGGCATTAGCGCTAATGTTATTGCCGCTTATTATCATGACCATATTTTTGTGCAAACAGAAAAGGCGGCTTTAGCCATCGAAGCGCTAAATGAATTTAGTAAAGTGTAAGTCACGTTTATCTAAAGGCTTAACTCAGATATTCATGACACAAAGCTTAATGACATAAATGCTAATAGCCAAATACCAATAAAAAAGCCCATCAAATACATGATGGGCCAATCCTTGGGGGGAAGGAATAGGGTTGTGCTGTACTAATCTGCAGGACGTAATTGATTAAATTCAGAACCGGCAAAGTATCCTGGCCAATCTTGGTTATTACCTAACTCTGCCGCAGCTTGGTTATTACCTAACTCTGCCGCAGCTTGGTAATACACGCCTAAATCTTGTAATGAACCGGATAAATCCCATTCAGGACGATAATGATCGCAAACGTTATGGTAACAACCCTTCATTTTGACCAGCATTGCCGTTTTGTATTGTGCGGTAGCTTCATCGAGCGGTTCGTTACCACCACCGGCAAATACTGCTGGCACGCCTAATTTCGCAAAGCTGAAGTGATCTGAACGGAAAAAGCCGCCTGATGCAGGGTTTAGCTCACCTTGGCTGGTACGATTTTGTTTAGCGACAGCGCGGTCTAAATAGTTTTCTAACTCAGACTGGCCTTTACCGACAATCGTGTAATCTTTGGTTTTACCATAAATATTGGTGCTGTCGAGGTTAAATACAGCCACGGTTTTATCAATTGGATAAATTGGGTTTGCAGCATAATAACGTGAGCCTAATAAGCCTTGTTCTTCACCAGTAGTGGCAATAAAGGTTAATGAACGGGCTAAGCCATGCCCTTGTTTAGCTTGCTGGGCAAACTGGCGGGCAATTTCTAAAATACCGGCGGTACCAGTGGCATTATCTAACGCACCATTATAAATTTGGTCGCCGTCTTTGGTTTCATCGGTACCGATATGATCCCAATGGGCAGTAAATAAAATCTGCTCATCAGCTTGTTTGCTGCCAGCTAATGTTGCAACCACATTATAACTGTCGGCATATTCCGCTTTATTGGCAAATTCAATGCTGGCTGTTTGGGCTAAATCGACATTGAGTGAATTGGTAGCGGCGCGATCCATTAATGACGTTAATGACAAGCCCGCTTTATCGAATAAGGCCGTAGCACTGTCTAAGGTTAACCAACCTTCAACTTGGACCCGCTGATCTTGTTCTGCTTTGCTTTGAACTAAATCTTGTTGAGCACCGGTCCAGCTGTTTTCAACTACCGACCAAGGGTAAGAGGCAGGTTCGGTATCATGAATAATAATTGCGCCTAACGCGCCTTGGCGACTGGCTTCTTCAAATTTATAGCTCCAACGACCATAGTAAGTCATCGCCTTACCATTAAACTTGGCACCTTCAGGATGTGCAAAGCCTGGGTCATTGACTAAAATGATGGCAATTTTGCCTTTCATGTTGAGGTCTTGGTAATCATTCCAGCCATATTCAGGCGCATTAATACCGTAACCTACAAACACTAATGGCGCATCTTTAATACTCACCTGGCTACTATCGTGACGACTGCTTAACACGATATCTTGGCGGTACTGTAAATCCAACCCAGCTAAAGTAACCTGCTGTTGTTCGCTAGCGGTGTAGCTCACCATTGGAACCGGTTGCAAAAAACTGCCTTTATAAGCGCCTTTAAGCCCCATTTGGCTGAAAGCGGCAGACAAATACTCTATGGTGAGCTTTTCGCCTTGGGTTGTTGGCGCGCGACCTTCAAACTTATCCGACGATAATGTTTCTATATCGGTTCTAAAGCGTTGTTCGTCAAAGGTTACCGCAGTCACTTTAGCCGGAATAATATCGTCGGTTGCAGCGTGTTTAGCATCATCACCGTTACATGCTGACAGTAAGGCAATGGCGCAAAAAGGAAACAATCGTTTCATGCTATGTCCTGTTATTGTTATTCGTTTTTATTTCAGACAAGCATAATGAAGCAAGCCAGTGCTTGAAAACAAGTTCACTGGCTTGGAATTGTGTTACCTAATGTAAATTGTGTCTTGGGTGCTCAGTTTATTAACTGGCGGACATTAACTGGGCTAATTAAACGACGTCGATATCGCCAGCGCAGGCAAACACATGATTTGGTCTGAAAGGTTCTTTGTCTATATCACTCATTTGGCTTACGCCAGTCGTCACCAGAATCGTTTCCAGGCCCGCTTGGAAGCCAGCCAGAATATCGGTGCGCATGTTATCGCCAATAATAACGGTGTTTTCAGAATGTCCCTGTATATGATTCAACGCCGAGCGGATAATCCACGAGCTAGGCTTACCCACATAAAATGGCATCTTACCTGTGATACGCTCAATGGCTGCACATAATGCACCACATGCTGGGCTAAATGCAGGGCCGTGGGTGTCTGGGTTGGTGGCAATAAAGCGTGCACCGCCAGCAACAAAACGAGATGCTTTATGGATCATATCCCAGTTGTAAGAGCGGGTTTCACCGACAATGACAAAGTCTGGATTAATATCCGTTATCGTGAAACCGGCATTGTAAAGTTCGTGTGTAAGTGCACCTTCGCCAATTACATAGGCTTTATTGCCGGTTTGGTGTTTTAGAAAGTCTGCCGTAGCCATGGCTGAGGTATAAAAACAGGTTTCTGGTACATTAATACCTGCAGCGCCGAGTCGATTTTGTAAGTCTTTGCCAGTTTGAACGGGATAATTAGTGAGGATAACCAGCGGATTACCTTGTTCAAGTACGCGGTGAATAAACTTGTCGCTTCCAGGGATTAGCTTGTTGTCATGCAGTAGCACACCATCAATATCGCAAATAATATTTTTCATTCAGTAATTTCTTCCTTCAAATACAACCTGCTTACATCTAATGCTAATTCAATTCAGAAAACAACGATTAAATATAAAAAATGCCTGTTGGGTGATTGATTTACTCTTTGAGAGTTGGAGATATTGGTTGCAGGTTGCAGGTTGCAGGTTGCAGGTTGCAGGTTGCAGGTTGCAGGTTGCAGGTTGCAGGTTGCAGGTTGCAGGTTGCAGGTAGAGGAGTAGGGGATATTGATTATAGCGTTTGTTGTTGTCGATATGGCTGCGGCCACTAACGTCCTGGCGCGTCACACCAGATCAAGAGAAACGGCCCAGCCACCCCGCAACATTTTCTCTATTGACTTAAACAACAGATACGAAAAAGTCGCCATGGGAATTTATCACGCTTTTTAGTTCATGTGTCTGACTAACGAAGCTTTCTTTAATAACAAACCCTGATACATGTATGTGCCACAGTAGAAACTGTCATGATAATGCAGTAGCTGAATGCTTTTTCCATTGTTGAAGAAAGATAGAGTGAAGCGGAAAAGCAATAAAAGTAGGGATGAGTCACACTCCGAGAGATTAGCTACTGATAACCCCCCTAGAACAGTAGTTAATTCATTGAATTCAGTCTATTATTTTTATACTGATTAGGTAAATTAATTTACAATAGTGATGTTTAAACAACATTAATGATGGCTATAATGACAAATGATAAACCGTGGCTAACACAATATCCTGAGGATGTGCCTGCAAAAATAGATTCAAGTATGTATAACAATATCAATGATTTGTTTAAAGAGTCTTTTAATGCGCATGCTAAAAAAGCAGCATATATTAATATGGGACATAGCTTATCCTATCAAGATCTCGAAAGTAAAAGTAACGCTTTTGCTGCTTATCTACAATCTGAACTAAAAATGAAAAAAGGCGAACGAATCGCCTTGATGATGCCTAATTTATTGCAATATCCCATCACTATTTTAGGTGCATTAAAAGCAGGACTCATTATTGTCAATGTTAATCCACTTTATACCCCTCGAGAATTAAAACACCAATTACGAGACTCAGGGGCCAGTGCTATTGTTGCCGTAACAAATTTTGGTAATAACCTTCAGCAAATACTGCATGAGACTAACATTAAGCATGTTATGTTAACCAAAATCGGCGATGAGTTAGCGATTCATAAGCGTACATTGGTTAACTTTCTTATCAAACATGTCAAAAAAATAGTGCCTAAATATCATATTCCCGACGCTATTTCATTGCGTAGAGCATTAACCGAAGGCAAGAAACTTCCCTTTATTGATCCCCAAATAACAGTAGATGATTTAGCATATCTCCAATATACAGGTGGAACGACGGGTCCTGCGAAAGGGGCAATGCTGACTCATAGTAATATTATTTCTAATGTTCTACAGGTTCATGCTCATTTTAGCCCAAGAACCTTATATGATAAGGAATATGCAGTAACCCCACTTCCGCTTTATCATATTTTCGCCAACTCAGTGAGTATGATGTTTATGCTCTTTCTCGGTGCAACGAATCTACTCATTACCAACCCAAGAGATATAGATGGTTTTGTAGCAGATTTAAGTAAATATCCATTCACAATGGTTTTTGGTTTAAATACACTTTTTAATGGCCTAAACAATCATGCTGGTTTTCAAAAATTAGATTTTAGTCACGCTCGTTTTACTATTGCAGGTGGAATGCCGACGCAGAAACATATTGCTGATCGTTGGCAAGAGCTCACTGGAATGCCTGTCATAGAAGGTTATGGCTTAACTGAATGTTCCCCAGTAGTCGCTGCAGGTACTCATCAACAACAATCATTTATTTCTTCAATTGGTGTCCCTTTACCCAGCACTGAACTCCGTATCGTTAATGATGAAAATGAACCTTTAGGTCCTAACCAAATTGGTGAAATTCAAATTAGAGGGCCCCAAGTGATGAAAGGCTATTGGCAACAAGAAGCCGAAACCAATACTGTAATGCATACAGGAGGGTGGTTAAGCTCTGGCGATATAGGAAGAATGGATGACGATGGGATTTTTTATATTGAAGACCGTAAAAAAGATATGATTCTAGTATCGGGATTTAATGTTTTTCCAACTGAAATTGAAGAAGTTGCAACACTTCACCCTCACATCATCGAAGCTGCGGCCATTGGCATTCCTGATGACGTCACAGGAGAAATAGTTAAATTATTTATTGTACGCAAAGGTAATGTGACCGTTGATGAAATAAAAAAACATTGTAGAAAATATCTTACCGGTTATAAAAACCCAAGGATAATCGAATTTAGAGATGAATTGCCAAAATCAAATGTTGGCAAGATCTTACGTCGAGAATTGCGAGATTCATAGGCGCTATTACTGACGTGCTAAGGATAATCAACATATTTGGCATAGATATGAGGCGCAGCCGAGCAAATCCGACTAAACCTCATTCACATGCTGACTGAGGTTCCCGTCAACGGCCATTTCAGCAATTTGGTGCGAGAAAGGTCATGTGAGCTTCACGCATTCTTGTATAAAGAGTTTTCAACGGCCTCAAGTTCAGAGTTGAATCACACCTTTTGAAAGTAAAATCTTTAACTTATGTATGCCCCAAAGCATGTTTAGGCTATGGCCTGCGGCCACTAACGTCGTGGCGCTTCACCCACACCAGAGCAAATGGGTAAAGCGCTTGTACCCCTTTGCAAACCCTCAGCGTTCCGGCAACATTTTCTGAACAGCGAAAAGGTTGCGACGTAAATTAATCGAGCTTTTGGCCTCGTTTGAATCCTTCTTCGGTCAACTCTTTATAGTAAAGAATGAAAATGCTAACGCTTCCTATGGTACATCCTGTTCCGCGAAAGTTAAGCTCACCATCCATGGCCAGCTCACGTATTCTTTTATAAAGAGTCTTCAACGTGCTCAAGTCCAGAGTTGAATCACACCATTTTCAAGTCAAGAAAACTAACTCGTTTTTGCCCCAAAATTTGTTTGGGCTATGGCCTACGGCCACTAACGTCGTGGTGCTTCGCCCACACCAGACCAAGAGGAAACCAACGGCTGTTCCCTCTTGGATCACCCAGCCGCCCCGCAACATTTTCAAACAGCGAAAAGGTCGCCATGGGGTAGATCCAGCTTTTAACTTCATTTGAATCCTGCTTCGCCCTTATTCGAAAATGCTAACGCTTCCGATAGGCCATCCCTGGCCAACGAAAGCTTGCCTGACGTCCTGTCAGGCTCACGCTATTTTCTTCAACGTCCTCAATTCAAATGTTGAATCGGTCCATTTCCAAGTCAAGAAAACTAACTCGTTTTTGCCCCAAAGTTTGTTTCAAATATGAACCTGTGGCCACATCATCCCAGACGAAAAATGCTAAAAAGTGCATAATTTTCGATGGGGATCGTACTGCTTAACACTTCATCAGTATCTGGCTTATAAATATCGGATAAGTATCCTGTGTAAGCCATATTTCCCACCTTTTATGTTGTGTGTACTGTATACAAAAAAAGTTGTAATGGTTTTTAGTGTTTTTTTAAGTTAAACCGGCTAATAAGTAAACTAAAGTAGTACGATAAATAATTTTTTATTTTGTAATGCATTGAAATAAATGTGTTTTTATTTCCTGTTGAATATTGAGTCCACTTTTAACGCGCAACCTCGCTTTTATTTGTCAGTGGAGTTAAATAAAACTGCTTTACATCAAGAAGATAGTAAATGTAGGATGATATTAATCAATAACTTAAAAGGGCGACTTTAATTTTTTTTGCCCTTCAATAAGCTGTTATGTGCTAAGGAAGGTTCATGGTTCAATTATCTCCTCAGAATATAGAATTAGAGTTAAAAGCATATTCCCAGAAATGGCTTTTACTTCTATCTCAAGGTGACTTTGAACAAGCAAATGAACTTATTTCTGCCCCAAACCATTATGGTGTTCGCTGGGGTAAACAGGAAATAACTGAAGCTGTAGTTGATTACTTTGATAGCGAGTCAGACTTTCAAGTTCAAAATACAGAAATATCATTTTGCACACCTGAGTTTTTAGAGTGTGATGATGGTAGTTTACTATACGGTTTTTACTTTCCTGTAAATGGTGAAATAACAGACCTAACAGTAGAGTTCGAATTTAATCGTATAAGTGGTAATGAATTCAGCGCTACTATAAATGATATACATGTACTCTAGCTAAAAAGCACATAACAAGAAAATCAACAAGGACACGTAACAGTTGGTTACGTTTCGCTTCGCTACACAATTTTAGCCAACCATTACTTAGCCTGTTATTTGGGCGTTAACTGACTTAAGAAGTATCATGAACCCTCTAGCATCATTAGCACAAATTTTAACCATAAAAGAAAAGTCACCTTTACCCGTTCACTTTTCTTATATTGAACCAATGCTTCACCCATTACCTGTCGAAGTAGCAAAAAAATACTTTAAGGATGATGAACAGGAGCTTCTTACCTCTTATGTGGGACTTGAAAACTTTTCTACAAAAGTATTAAAAAACATTAGAATAAAACTCCAATCTCCGCTTGGTTTTTCTCCTAAAGTCGAGAGTAATGAACGAGGGGGTAATCTAGAATTTACCTTTGACAAAGAAAAGTTAGAAATAACGATTGATCGAATTGATCCAAACGAATCAATCTATATCCATCTATTCCCGTCACCATCACTACTTGTTAAAGATTTCGAACCTAAAGTTATTATCGATGATGAGTTGCTGACTCGAGGGATGATGAGAATGGGCTACTACAAAAAATATCCGTCATTTATGTTCATGAATATCGGTTTATTGATAATTGCTCTTTTAACAATCTCGTCTGTATTCTTTGGAACTAACATCTTCAAGTATTTGCGTAGCCTAGATCCTGACTATGTTTTAATTCAAGAATCACAAAATAGATTGCAAAGTTACTCATGCGTAAATACTGTAGTTAAAATGAATAGTGAGTTTGATTGGTATTTCTCGAAATCACTAATGCCTTTAGATTATACTCTTAAAGCTAATGGTGTAGGCACTTATGACGAACTTTTATCTAAAGAACAAGTAGTAGTGTGTTTATCACAGTCAGTTAACAAGCAAATAAACTAGGACGTAGATAGTTTGTTGTTTTTCGTTCCTCAAAATTTTAACAAACTATTTTAAGCCTGTTAATTGTAAAGGATATTAAAGGATAACATGGCCACCCACGATTGTTGTTCGAGAAGATAGAACGTCAATATGGCATTCAAGAGTTGGCCTAACAAATCATTGTAGTCGGAATTTTTCTCGCTTCGCTCCTAAAGTTCCGGTGAGTGAAGCGTTGGTAGATAATATGAATTCATTCTTTATCCGTCTGGGTTATAAATCAGATCATAATTTGATCGAGTTTAGCGGTGATCACAGATCTGGTGATTTTCCTGATGTCCTTTACATATTGAAAAATGCTCTCAAGCCTTCAAGAATTATAATGGAAGACTACGTAACTGATGATTATGTTTGGGAAGTCGAATTTGAGAGAGGGATCTTCGAATTAAATGATGATTGGGGTGGCTTGTTTATTATCCCTAAAACCAATCATAAAAAAGTAATCGAGCAGATTTCAAAAATACTAGTTTCTTCAGGCTCTTTTAAGGAGATTCAAGTTGATAAAAGCAAATACACATAACAAGGTTAGGCATGCTCGCCTTCGGCTGGAACTCCTGAAACTGTCATCTTATGTGCAAAAGGCCGAAAAAAATCCGTCCAAGATACAGATAACATGGCCACCCACGATTGTTGCTATGATGAACAGGCAAATAAAAAGCAGATACTATAATCAGTATCTTCTTTTTATTGATTTAAAAATCAATCACTTAATCTGTTATGACCTTTGAAGGTTAACTACTTTTGCGGTGTAATTAAGTACTTCTCACCAGTAGCATGTTTAGAATAACCCGCTATTGATTTTAATTGTAATACCTCAGCCAATGACACTTCATGGGTGTAGTGGCTAGCAAATGTGGTGGTGATTTCATCTGCAACACGTTTACGCATCGCCATAACCGTTTTAGTGCCTAACTTGGCTAGCGCATTGAATAATAAGAAGCCATTAACACCCCAAGCAAAACCAAAGTTACGGTTAAGCGTAATAGGACCACGGTCTAATGCGCCATAAATATAAGCTTGCTTGAAAGTGTCAGAACCATAAACGCTGTGTTCTTTCATATCGCGCGATGCAGCCACTTCCATACAGTTAAGAATGTCACTGGTTAATTTACCGCCACCAATTGGGTCAAACGCAATCGTTGCACCTGTTTCAATAATTGCTGCGGTTAAGTCAGCTAGGAAAGTATCACTGCTTGAGTTAACAACGTATTTTGCGCCCATGTCACGTAATAGCGTTTCTTGTTCCGCTTTACGGACGATGTTAATTAAATCGACGCCATCGGCAATACAAATACGGTTTAACATTTGGCCAAGATTAGACGCAGCTGCTGCATGAATAATGGCTTTATGGCCTTCAGCACGCATTGTTTCGACCATTGCTAATGCTGTAAGCGGATTAACAAAAGAAGATGCACCTTCTTTAGCGGTAGTGCCTTGTTTCAATTCTAGGCAGCTTTGCACATTGGCACAGAGGTACTGACGATACGTTCCACCGCCAATGACAGCAACGGTTTTACCCATTAATGCTTGCGCTGCAGGCGATGAGCCTGCTGCGACAACGGTTCCTGCACCTTCATTACCAACAGGAATGGCTTTACCGACTCGGGTTTTAACCGCTGGCATAAATTTAGCCGGAACATCCGCAATAATAGCGGGGCTTTGTTCAGTGCCTGCTTGTGTCGCAGTAGTCATATCTGCAGCGCTGAACAGAACGGCTAAATCAGACGGATTTAATGGCGCAGCTTCAATGCGAATAACCACTTCATCGGCACCTGGTTGTGGCATGTCGATGTTTTTTAACGCAAGCGTTAATTTATTGTCTTCGCTGATCAATGAAGTCAGTTGGATATTGGTATCTGTCATTGGGATTCTCTCCTGTAAAATAATTAATTCATTGAGCCAATCACTTTATGGTATTGGCTATGTTCTGTTTGTAATTGAATTCAAGCCAAACGTCAGTATTGATTGTTTTTATCGCTAATATCATTTCGTATAAATAAGTGTTATCCAGCGTTCGCCGCTTGGATTTGAGCTTTCACTTTTTGCATAAATTCGGGCATGTTTGCTAGGCGATCGGATTCCACCTGTTGGGCAATAACCGTTTGGCTCATGGCATCGTTCCACTGTTTCATGCCTGGTATTTCAGCCAGTACATCCCAGTTAAGCTGGCTCGAGCCAAACGAGCTGACTATGGTGTTGACGTAATAAACGTAGATATCTGCCATGGTGAATTGTTCGCCGGCAATCCAAGGTGAAAACTGACACAAACGACTTAAACCGGTAATGCCACGGGTTAACACTTGGCGGACCTCAGCGTTAACCGATTCAGGAACTTCTGTGCCAGAAAATGCATAAGGTATAAGTCGTCTGCTTGGCAGTTCAAAATAAAGCTCTGCCATTTTCATAATTTGACGCACAACTGCACGCTCTCCGGCATTTTCAGGGTATAGCGACGTTGCAGGGTAAGTCTCTTCGATAAAGTCGCAAATGACACTCGACTCTGAAATATTCAGTCCTTCAGTCGTTGTGATAGCAGGTACTTTGCCAGCTGGACTGACTTTCAGTAACTCGTCACTACCACCGTAAATAAGGTTTTCTTGAAATGGCAGTTGTTTGTATAGCAGTACATGTTTCACTAGGTTGTAATAGTTGCTAGCTGCAAAACCGTGCAAAGTAATCATAAGTCAGTGTCCATCATTTACGTGAAGGTTGGTGTTAATTGCTGAAAAATGCAATTAACACCTCTGCTTTTAACACGCGGCAACAGGGTTAAGGTTGCAATGTTTAAGTTAACTGTATTATTACCTGTTTTAATTTGGTTATATATAAGGGAAAATGCTAATCACTATTGCTTTTAAGACAATAATAAAGCCAAAGTACTCAGATTTAATGGAGAAGTAAGTTGGATCAACTACGTGCAATGCGGTATTTCAGTAAGGTAGTCGAAACGGGCAGCTTTACCAAAGCGGCGAGTGCGTTTAATGTGCCGCCATCATCCTTGTCTAGACGAGTTGCTGATTTAGAAAAGAGTTTGGGGGCGACCTTGTTAAAGCGTTCGACCCGAATCGTTAAACTAACCGAAGTGGGGCAAATTTATTATAACGATGTACAGCAAATATTGAATCAACTAGCGCAAAGTAATGAAACGGTTCGTAGTTACCAAACAACGCCAATGGGGCGTTTACGGATCAGTTCGATGGTGGGTTTTGGTGAAAAGATATTACTGCCGTTGTTAGATGAATTTAGCGCGTTATACCCTCAAATTGTTTTAGATGTCAGTTTAAGTGACGAGTTATCAACACTCGGACGTGACGATGTCGATATTGCTATTCGCGGTGGTTACGCGCCCAATGAGCGCGTGTTAGCAATAAGACTGATGGACAATGGCTTTATTCCTGTGGCGTCACCAAGTTACATAGAGAAACACGGTATACCTAACAATGCGATGGAATTAACGCAACATAATGGCCTGTATTTTAAAGCGCCAACAGGGCCAACGCCTTGGTTATGTAATATGAACGGTCAATGGCATGACGTTTCAGGACCGGCGGTGGCGATTTCAAATAACGGCCCCTGGCTGGCGAAAAAGGCTTGTGATGGGGAAGGTATCTTAATGTCAACTCGATGGGCGTTAGCGTCTTATCTTGAGTCTGGTAAATTGCTAGAACTTAAGTTTGAACATGAGTTAGCTATCACTCAACATTCTGATATGGCGGTTTATTTATTGTATCAAAAACAGCGTTACTTAGTCCCAAAAGTAAAAGCGGCAGTAGACTTTTTAGTGGAAAGAATAAAAGTAACAAATGATCGTTAGAAAGCGCCATTCTCTTTCGTGGTGCCGTGGAGCTTCATCTCTGATACTTACTTGTTTTTGTTATTATGACTTTCAACTTAAATATTTCTTTTGAAGCAAATTAAATAATCTGTAATGGTCAAGTATTTCTGGAGAGATTTTAAGCCGTTTTTATTCAATATTTTATGCCGCGCATTTCCTATTATTTGGGTGTCAAAGTACTGCTATTCGGTCTCCCAAGATTGCTCGGTAAATAAAGGAGAGTTTATTTACTCTTTCAAAATAGTGATTAAAGATGGCCAGACCAAGATAAACTATCGTCAGTCTAGAAGGCATGCCTTACTTTAATAGTGTCGGAAGCTATCGCACTTCAAGCTAAAGATGTGATGTTAATTAATTATAGGTAGGGAGTTGTCCGAGGTTGGATAATAAGCAATTAACTGTAAAAGGAGCTCGTCATGCAGTATAAAAACACTCAGCTTGGAATCGCGATGCTTTCAGTTATGGGAATTGTAACATTAGTGCTTATCTTTGCTTCGGCAACTCAACCTACCGAACCGATCGGATTTGCGTATTTAATTGTAGGTGTGGTTTCAATTCTTTTTTCAGCATTAACAATCAAAGTTGAAGATGGGAAAGTTAAATGGTTTTTTGGTCCAAAATTTTGGAATAAATCAATAAAAATATCTGAAATTGAGTCGACACAAGAGATAAGAACAAAATGGTACTATGGGCTCGGCATCCGGTTAATCTCAACTGGATGGTTATATAACGTTTCTGGTCTAACGGCTGTTGAATTAAAACTTAAAGATGGCACAACGGTTTGTCTGGGTACAAACGATCCAGAAAATCTAATAAAGGCTATTAAGCAAAGTAGCTGACTTGTGTTCGTTCATTGCAAGTTTTAACCAACTATTTTCCGCCTTTTACTGTGCTCGTTACTATCTCGCTTCTGTCCCGAAACGATTTAGATAGTGAGCAAATCATATCGTCAGTCGCGGGTGGATTCACTCCATTATGAATAGTATCTCTTATCAAACCACAACCCACTAATAGCTCAATTGTTGAGCAGCTTCTAGCATGTTAAGCTCAACCTATAAAGTCTACGACAGCGATTAGCATTATTGAAAAATAGGATTTTTATTAATAACTTGCTATTGTTTCACTAGGTTTTAAGGTTCCTTTAATCGCTTATTTTAAAGGTACGTTTTTATAGAAAATGTGGATAGCAAATGATTGATGCGGTTTGTACTTATGGTGGGCAAAGGCACACTTTTTCAATTTTGAAATTTCAGGCGTTAACTGAAACAGAAATTGAAAAGTTTAGGCAATTTTTACAATGCCCTGAGTGCGAAGGAAAAGCTTACTATCGTAAGAGAAGCTCAGACGGTAAAGCGGCGTGTTTTGGCTCTAGATATCATGTTGCAGAATGCGATGAAGGTCATTTTTCAACTCAACGAGATCGAGAGACTCGGCATAGCGTAGAAGTGAATAAAGTCATTTCAGATGCTGATATTATTAGCATTGATTTCATGTTATCAAACACCAAAAAGCCAGTTACAGAGGTGCAAACTGTTGCCTCTACATCAAGCCTCACCTCAAGCAGCCTCCCAAAAATCGATAATGCCAGTCGTAAACACAATGGCAACAATGAACAAACCAAGGTCAAAGTGCTAGGGCTGGAGAAAATACTCAATAGCCTAATGCGTGGTAGCGACTTAGCTGAGTCGAGTACTTTGATTGAGCTTGATACGGGTTATAAATTCAAAGCGAAGAATTTATTTGTTAACTTTGCCGAGGCTGAGCCAAGCGATAATGCTAAACAGGCAAAGCCTAAAATGTACTGGGGTACGATTTCGCATCTAGACAAAGAACTTGATTGGTTAAATCCATCTGATTGTACTGATGTTGGCATTCCTATCTCTAAATTTAAATCGGCAATATTAGAACGTTTCAATGTATCGGAAGGGCGTCAGTTAGAAGGTGCGGGGATTATTTTGTTTGGAAAATGTTTTTGGAACTCAAAGAAGACACGCAAGATAATTGAACTGTGGAATGCAGACAGAATTTTCATATCAGTACTTGAAGACTAATGTGCAATAAGCCGTTTAGCCATTGAAGGCATACAGGCTTATATCACAATATGTTGTTTACAAAATTGAAGCAGTCTTTTGATAAATGGCATGTTTGGTTTTACAGTCGTGTTTGCCGCACTTTTGCTATTGGATTGACCTTTGAGTCGATCTTCTCTTATTTTACGCCGATCATCGGCACGGTTCGCGACTTCGGCGAACTGTTGTCTTTGTGCCAATGTCATACTGGCCATAAAGCTCCGAAAAGGAACTTTGGGTGTGGCAGCGGCTAGATTGGTTTTTGGTGTGCTACACATATTTAAACTCTAGTTGGCAAATGGTGGTGTACTTAATAAGACCGACAAGAGTGAGATAACATTTCATTTGTGGCGTAATTTACATTTTGCGGGCGATATCATCACATAAGTACGCTGAGATATTTATCACTTCTATAATTCCCTAAAGTATGTTTTGAACAACTGTTTTGCTAAATGATTGCTAATAGTTTTGGCAACTATTGACTAAACGTTTGGTAAACTGCTTAGTCTTTGTTTTTATGACTATTATTGATAATAAAAAGCCCTGAGACGATGACGGCTCAAGGCTTAGATTGATGGCAATGTTGACTAGCAAGATATGTTCACCTTGCTTTTGTTTAGCGCTCAAATTCGGATTCTGTTAAATACGTGCCATACGTTTAAGCAGCAACAACCACAGTATAGGGAGCAGTAAGATATAGAAAAACAGCACTTTTGCACCGATATCACCGTAGAATAAGGTGTTGTTTACAAACCTTACAATACCCATAGGATCCCATGGCATGTAATGGATATTACCGTGTAATAACATGGCGCCTAAAATCATAATGGTAATGGCAATCCATTGTCTTGCGGGCTCGTAACTTCTCACTAGAAACGCAGGGATTAACGCGGCTAAGCCGATACCAACAAAGTTCTGTGCAAGGTGAGCCAGTATTGGATATTCACTGCTATTAAACCACCACAATAAGTTACCAGCAGCAGACTGGCCAATTGCCACGATAGTTAATGCATAATAGCCAATGCTAATACACAGGCTGAGTATGACTAATTTGATGATATTCATTTATTCCCTTATTGTTTGAACATTCCATTAACGTTTTTTGCAAAACGTTTCAGCAGCTGAGTAGAAGCTACTTTTGTAGTATTGCATTATATCGGCTAAATGCCGTATCGAGATCGGCAATTAAATCGTCGGCATCTTCAAGTCCAATATGTAAGCGTATTAATGGTTTGCTGCTGTCCCATTGAGTAGCGGTACGGATATTGTTAATACCGAATACCCCTAAAATTAAGCTTTCGAAACCGCCCCATGAAAAGCCCATTTTAAAATGGTCCATGTTTTCAACAAAAGCAGTGACTGACGCTAAGTCGCCTTGCTTGAGTACAAACGAGAACAAACCATTACCGCCGCTAAAGTCGCGTTTAAAAAACTCGTGACCAGGGCAAGTATCGAACGCCGGATGACGGACATGATCCACTTCTGCACGAGTCGCCAACCAATTAGCCACTTTTAAGGCATTTTTATTATGCTGTGCCATACGTACCCCTAAGGTACGTAAGCCTCGCGCGGCTAAATACACGTCATCAGGCGAGGTGGTTTGGCCCATTAAGTAACTATTTTCGCGCAGTTGTTCCCAATGTTGTTCATTGGCAGTGGCGGTACCCATCATGACATCTGAATGGCCGACAATGTACTTGGTGGCGGCTTGAATAGAGATGTCGACACCCATATCAAATGGACGAGAATTAATCGGTGAAGCCCAGGTATTATCCAGCATTACAATGACATCATGTTCGTGAGCGATACGGCAAAGCGATGGTACATCCTGCACTTCCATTGTGATAGAACCTGGTGATTCTAAAAATAATACCTTGGTGTTAGGACGAATTAACTCACGAATGCCTGCGCCAATCATTGGGTCGTAATAGGTGGTTTCGATACCAAAGCCCGCGAGCATTTTATTGCATAAATCGCGCGTTGGTTCATAGGCGGTGTCGACCATTAATAAATGGTCGCCACTTTTTAAAAATGATAACAAAGCGCTGCTGATCGCGCCCGCACCAGAAGGGTATAACGCCGTGCCAGCGCCACCTTCAAGTTCGCATATGGCTTGTTGAAATGAAAAATGGGTTGGGGTGCCGCGACGACCGTAAAACATTTCACCGTTGGTTTTGTTTTTAATCGCAAAACGCATCTCATCCATGGTGTCGAACACCACGGTAGAGGCTCTAAATACTGGCGGATTAATAATGCCTTTAGTGAACTTTTTGTCGCGGCCAACGCTAACAATTTGGGTGGCCAGTTTATCGTCTTTGCTCATGTTGTTATTTCCATTATGTGTAGAGTCCATGGTTTATGTTTTAGCTAATGTTTATTAGCAAATATCAATGACATGGATAAATGCGCTACGGTGAATGATCTACTGATGTTCATCATCCTAGCACCAACAAACCTAAATAAAAGCGCCTAAATGCTGTGGTTGACTATTTTTCATCACTCAAAGGTAACGTCAGGCATATTTCAACCCCTTCAATGTCGTTCTCTATTATATTGGTTGCTTTAATGCTGCCATGGTGAAAGTCGGTAACTAATCGGGCAATGTATAAGCCTAAACCAAGATGAGGCTTACCATTAATACCTTGAGGCCTGATAGACACCATAGATTCAAAAATTTGGCTGTTCATGTCTTTTGGCAGTAAAGGACCAATGTTACTGACTTTTAATATTGCCTGTTTATGATATTGGGTCAGGCTGACGGTGATGGCGCTGTCGGGCTGATGAAATTCAATGGCGTTGTTGATCAGTTTATCCATTAATTGGGCGATGTATTCCGGTACACCGTCGCAAGACATGGCTTTATCTTCAATGTGGATGCTAAAGAGCTGGTCTGGATAAGTCATTTGATAGCCTTGCATACAACCGCTAATCACTTTCTTTAATGAAAAACGACAGCTTTCAGCTTGGGTTAAACTGGCTTCCAAGCGAGTTGCTTCGCTTAAGTTATTTAAAATAAGGTGTAGGCGGCTGACACCTTCTTGTGCACGGCTAACATATTTTTGTGATTGCTCGTCCAGTTGTTGCAAGCCTAAGTGTTCAAGTGAGCTGCGCACCACGGCAACAGGGGTACGCAGTTCGTGCGATAAACGCGACGACATATTTTCTAAATAATGAGTGTATTGCCCAAGGCGGCTGACAATACTTGAAAAGCTGCGTGACAAATCACCGATTTCATCTCGATTTTTTGATGCCACAATCTGCTGTCTTACTCGGCCCTGGCTGTCGATGGCGAGTTCAGCCTGATCACGTAAACGGCGAATGCGGCTTGAAATACTCGAGGCAAAAATAAACAAGGCTAATGTGCCCATGCTCATAATAGTTAATATGACGTTAAACAGTTTTTCCAGGGCGCGGTTACGCAGGCTGCGAATGCCGTGAGTGGTTTCTTCTGCAATAACTACCCCCATCACTTTATCGTCAATCCATATAGGGCTTGCTGCTGCTAATACCACGGCTTTGTTGTCTGGGGTTAAGCGCCATGTAGAGCCTTGTTTGCCGCTTAAGGCTTTTTCAATATGGCTGCCAGTGAGTTCAGTTGAATCTTGCAGTGAATCGATAAAGTCTTGTGGCGGACGAGTTAATATTTTGTAGTATAACGGCAGAATATATTGCTGCTTAAAGTGCAGCCAAAACGACTCAGGTTGATTGACCTCGATATCATCTGCCCAAGTGTTGGACGATGAACGAATATCACCAGATTTTGCCAGTACGCGGCCATGATTATCGACGACCCAAATACGTGAGCTGTTGTGGCTCATGCCTTTAATGATATTTTCAATTTCAGGCGAGGGCACTAATACCGTGCCTAAACTGGCTACTGAGTCGGTGGCAGAGGTACCAATAACATTCACTAATTGACGTGTTTTTGTATCGTTTACATTATGTATCGCAAAACCTAATTTACTGCCTACCATTTCGAGTGGCAGTCTAAACTCAATATTATATCCCTTGTCGGTTTTTAACCACTGGCCTTGAATGCGCACTTCTGGGGTAACGGGCATCGATTGGCTCGGGTCGGCGGGTAATTCAAACGCACTAAGCCAACCACTTTGGGTATTGGCAATAATATAACGCCTGAACATGCCATCGGGCGATTGAGTTGCCATGACTAAGTGATCGTTTCTATCAATGCGTAAGCTTTTACGGTTACGGAAAATCAGGTTCGGGTCATTGACGTTGAAAAAGCCGTATAAATAGCCGCCGTATTTGCCCACCATATGACTAAAGCTAATATCGATTGGCTCAGTTTCGCTGCGCTGATAAATAACATGTTTGTCTGAATAGTTGAGGGTGCGATGTTGGTATAAGTCCCAGTCACTCAGTTTACCGTCGAGTTGAATGGGCCCAGCTAACGGATAGGCGTATAAGTCGCGGCCTTTTTCAACTTGGTTTAAAAAGCTGGCTTGGTTATCAAATAATTTTGGTCGCTCATGTAGCGCCGTAGCAAGCGCTTGAGTGGTGCCTTCAAGGGTTTTTTCTTGGCCATAACGCAGGTACTTTTCCATTTCCCACACGTATTCATACCCAAGCCATGGTAGGCAGAGTAAAAACAGCGACAAAATGACGACCTTGGCACGCAGCCCTATCGGTAAATTCATCTGTTAGATATTGTCCCAGCGGTAGCCCATGCCATAAACGGTATCGATACAGTCAAACTCAGCGTCGATAACGATAAACTTTTTCCTAATGCGCTTAACGTGCGAGGTGATCGTGCTGTCGTCGACGTAAATTTTAGCTTCTTGCATTAAATCCTGACGGCTGCGCACATGTCCTGGATGTTTGGCCATGGCATGAACCATCCAAAACTCGGTCACGGTCAGTTCAATGGGTTGCGATTTCCAATATACCTGAATGCGATTGCCATCGATGGTGAGGTGGCCGCGCTCAAGTAAGTTGTCTTCTATTGGGCTTGAACCGATTAATTCTGAACGGCGAAACAGGGCGGCAATACGGGCCATTAAATGGGGGAAACTGACTTCTTTTGTTAAATAATCATCGGCCCCTAAACGCAGACCACACACGGTGTCAAAGTCACTGTCGCGTGCGGTTAAAAAGATGATTGGTAGGCTGCTCGACATTGCACGCAGTGCCTGGCATAGGGTAAAGCCGCCGTCTATTTCATGCTCTAAACCAATATCAATAATGGCTAGGTCTGGTAAGCGGGCATTAAAGGCGAGCATGGCTGCGGGGCGATTTGCATAGGCTTGAACACTATACCCTTGCTGTTGCAGGACATCTTTGTAGTTTTCGCGGATAGCGGCTTCGTCTTCAACAATGGCAATTCGTTTCATGGGATGATTTCAATTAATAGGCTGATAATTAGATACAGTACTGACTATACAGGATTTTATCGACCAAAAAAGCCGTTGACGGCAATTGCCATATTGTTGCCACATTTGATCGCCACATTGCCATTTTTGCTCCCCAATAAAGCCACCTATGAGGTGTTTAATAGCGACATAGAGTTAATCAGCAACGCATTAACTCATGTATTGATGATAACCATCATTTTTAAACAACCACTTTAAACAACCGCTAAAAGGGATTCTTTATGAAAAAGCAACTTATTGCCGCAACAATTATTTCTACCATGATGATTTCAAACGTTAGTTGGGCAAATGACAATGACCATGGCATGAGCGAAGAGCGCGAACACACAGAAGAGCTAGTGGGTTTGAGCTCTGGGATTTTACTCGGTGCTGTTATCGGCGGCCCAGTGGGTGCCATTATTGGTGCATTTACCGGTACGTTTATTGGTAAGTCGGTTGGCGATGAAGCAGAACTCAGCGTCCAGAAACAACAATTAGTGCAGCAAGAACAAAAATTAACGCAAACTAACGAGCAATTAATGGCATTGAGCACTAAGCAGCAGTCGTTGGAGCAAGTGTCGGAGAAATATTATCAATTACAGTCTAACTTGGCTGAACAAAAAGCGAATCAACAACAAACGCTTAATGAGTTAACCATTGGAATGAATGTGCAGTTTAAAACCGGTTCGAGCCATATTGAGCCGTTATTTGAACAACAATTAGATAATGTGGCTTACATGATGAGCTTGTCACCAGAATTGACAATAGATTTAACGGGTTATGCCGACCGCCGTGGCGATAATGATTTCAACCAAGCCTTGTCTGAACAGCGTTTAGCTGAAGTGACACAATACTTAGTTACCCAAGGCATTGCCCGCGAGCGTTTGCATGGACAGGCTTATGGTTCAACGTTGCCAATGCACCAGGAACAAAATTTTGAAAACGACTTTTTTGATCGTCGGGTGACGCTCAAGTTATTAGCCCCAGGTGCTGAACTTGCTGCTAACTAAATTTACACGTCGATTTTCCTTTTTGTTTTGAATATTACCCATCTAGGCGCAAACATTGATGTTGTAGCCTAAATGGGTGAGGAGCTAGTATGCGCCCGTTGTTGTTAATCTCACATTTGTCTATTAAACCTGTTTGTAAATCGCTGTGTTTTGGTTTGTTGTTTGTCATTTATGCCAGTATTACAACGGCATTTGCATCACCGTCTGGGTATCAAGATGACGATATCACTCAAGGAACATTAGAGTACTTTCAACAAAATCAAGTGATACAAGCTTTTGCGCTAGATACACAAGTGAGCATGGATGTGTCGGGATTACTCAATCGGGTCACCGTTAAGCAAGTGTTTATCAATGATTCTGATCAATGGGTGAATGGGCGATACCTATTTCCTTTACCTGAAACTGCAGCTGTCGATAGCATGCAGTTACGCATTGGCGACAAAGTCATAGCAGGACAAATACAACCTAAAAAACAAGCATTACAGACTTTTGAAACTGCCAAGAAACAAGGTAAACAAGCGAGTTTGTTACAGCAACAACGACGCAATTTGTTTACCTCAGATGTGGCCAATTTAGGGCCACACGAGCAACTCGTGGTAGAAATTAGTTATCAACAAAAGGTTGAGTATCGTGATGGGCTGTTTAGTTTACGTTTTCCATTAGCGATAACACCGCGTTACAACCCGCAAGCAGATCGCACTACCGAGCAGCAGCCATTGGCCATGCCATCGAGCGCTAATACGGCGATGTCTGTTAAACACGTCAGGCCGGAACTAAATGTGAAGATGCAGGTGAACATTGATGCCGGTTTTGAACTAACGTCATTAAACAGTCTTTATCATCCGATTAAACAGTCTATTGCCGGTAATCATTACAGTGTTAACTTTGCCGGCAAACAAATTGCCGACCGTGATTTTGTGCTGCAATGGCAAGCTAATGTTGGCGCAGTACCACAAGCAGCGACGTTTTATCAAACCGGTAAAACCCATGTAGCTGACAATAGCGATGAGCGTTCAGAAACAGCACAAAGACAACCTAACCCCGTTGATAACAACTTGTACTCGCTAGTGATGCTAATGCCGCCGAGTGTGGAAGTGAGCGAGCAACACCTTATTGCCAGAGAACTGATTTTAGTGATCGATACGTCTGGTTCTATGTCTGGCCAGTCTATCACTCAAGCCAAGCAAGCATTACAGTTTGCGCTAGCGGGACTGCGTGACATCGACAGCTTTAATATTATTGAATTTAATAGTGACGTAACAATGTTATCTGCCACGCCATTGTCTGCTAATAGCCGTAATATTGGTAAAGCAAACCGATTTATTCAGTCATTAGATGCTGATGGCGGCACCGAAATGCGCAGTGCATTACAAACTGCGCTGGTGGACAGCGTACAGCAAGATTCAGATCAAACCGATGTTCACAGTGAAATGTTACGGCAAGTGATTTTTATGACCGACGGTGCCGTTGGCAACGAACATGAGTTGTATCAGCTTATTAATGATCAATTGGGTGACAGCCGATTATTCACGGTCGGAATTGGCTCTGCACCGAACTCAGATTTTATGCGCCGAGCGGCAACAATGGGGCGAGGAACATTTACCTACATTGGCAAAGAGTCTGAAGTGCAGCAAAAAATTGAGCAATTACTTAATAAAATAGAGCAACCCGTGTTGACCAATATTGGTTTGTACTATCTTGATGGCAGCGTACCGGATTATTGGCCGACCACCATTAGCGATTTATACCAAAATGAACCCCTTTGGGTAAGCATTAAATCGGCGTCACACCAACAACAGCCCATCATAGTGTCTGGCAATATTAATGGTCAATATTGGCAACAACAACTTGATTTTGAAGAAAACCAAGCAGCTAAGGGGATTGATTTGTTATGGGCAAATGCGCAAATAACATCACTTGAGCTTTATAAAGACAATGCCAGCCGCGACCGCGTCAATAAGCAAGTTGAAGCATTAGGCTTGTTGTATCACTTAGTGACCAGTCAAACCAGTTTAGTCGCGGTGGATGTGACACCGGTTAACCCATTAATTGATAGCCCTATAGATGTGCAGTTACAGCCGCATATGCCCCATGGATTAAATGCATCGCAGTCGTCGCAAGTATTGCCACAAACCGGTACCGCTAGTCGATTATGGTTATTAATTGGTTTTAGTTTGCTTGGCTTAGGATTGTTGCACTATTTATGGTTAAGACAGCGCTTACCAGGCCAATTGTTAGTGATTGAATCACATGATTAAACAGGAGCGGAAATATGCAGCGAACAATATCACCGACCAAGCATTGGATTGTGATTGTGCTTCTAAGCGTACTGGGATGTGCATTATTATTACAGGGAGGTTATATGCAAGCTAAAGCCCATTTTGCCCAGTTTTTAATTGAACGGGCTTTTGAAAAAACCTTGGCAGATAGCCAACCACATAAACCCTGGTCTTGGGCAGACACTCACCCGGTAGCTAAGATGCGTGTGTTGCAACAACACAATGATAGCTTGCAACCTTTAGGCAGTGACTTGTACGTATTAGCGGGGGCCTCTGGGCGTAATTTAGCCTTTGGCCCTGGGTTAATGTTAGCGGGGGCGGCGTTGGGTGAGCAGGGCAATATGATAATTGCCGGCCATCGAGACAGTCATTTTATGCGTTTACAATACGTTAAGGTTGGCGACATGATTGAACTTTATAGCACTGCAGGTGAGCGAGTGTTATATCAAATTACTACCACCCATGTGGTGCATGAAACCGACTTAGATGTGCTGGCTCCCACAGCAGAAAGTCATTTAACCTTGATAACCTGTTATCCGTTTGACCAACTGAGTGGCAATGCCGAATATCGCTATATTGTTGAAGCTAAACCAATCGATACAAAACCGCGATACAGTGTGAGTTAGCTATTTATGGCCACTTGTCTTAATTGCAATAAAAAAGCAGAGCCCAATAGGACTCTGCTTTTTTGTGTCAGACAACCTGTAATTAGGCTCTCATTGATTTTTCACCTCGGGCTAAACCAACCACACCAGAACGCGATATTTCAATCACTTTGGTCATATCGGTGATCGCATGGATAAACGCATCAATTTTATCGCTGGTTCCGACCATTTGGATCGTATAAATATTGGCGGTAACATCAACGATTTGGCCACGAAAAATATCCGCAGTGCGTTTGACTTCTTCGCGTTGATCGCCTTGAGCTTTCACTTTAACTAAGGCAATTTCACGTTCAATATAGGCCGACTCGGTAATGTTAGCCACTTTCAAAATATCGATAAGCTTATGCAATTGTTTTTCAATTTGCTCAAGAATATTGGCATCAGCAATCACGGTAATATTTAAGCGTGACAAGGTCACATCTTCAGTCGGCGCAACGGTTAAGCTTTCGATGTTGTAACCGCGTTGAGAAAATAATCCCACCACTCGTGACAAAGCGCCTGGTTGGTTTTCAAGTAATACAGAAATAATACGACGCATTAGCTTTTCTCCGTTTTGCTTAGCCACATTTCGTTCATCGCGCCGCCGCGAATCAGCATTGGGTACACATGTTCAGTCTCGTCTACGCTGATATCAACAAACACTAACTTGTCTTTCATCGCCAAGGCTTCAGCCAGCTTAGATTCTAATTCATCTGGATGATTAATGTTCATTCCCACATGGCCATAGGCTTCAGCAATTTTGGCAAAGTTAGGCACAGAATCCATATAAGAATGGGAATGACGACCTGAATAAATCATGTCCTGCCACTGTTTCACCATGCCAAGGAAGCGGTTGTTTAAGTTGATAATTTTAACCGGAGTATCATATTGCAGTGCCGTTGAAAGCTCCTGAATATTCATTTGGATAGAACCATCACCCGTAACGCACACTACAGTCGCTTCAGGGAACGCCATTTTAACGCCCATTGCCGCAGGTAAACCAAAGCCCATGGTGCCTAATCCACCTGAGTTAATCCAACGGCGTGGTTTATCGAACGGATAATATAACGCGGCAAACATTTGATGTTGGCCGACATCCGACGCCACATAAGCGTCACCATTGGTGAGTTTGTACAATGTTTCAATAACTTGCTGTGGTTTGATTCTATCTGTAGTGCGATCGAACTCTAAGCTCTTTCGTGAACGCCAAATTTCAATGTCGCTCCACCATGCTGCCATAGCAGTAGCATCATTGGTGTCCTTGGATTCATCAAGTAGATCTAACATGCCGTCTAAAATATTGTCGGCAGAGCCAACAATTGGAATATCGACCCGAACCGTTTTAGAGATAGAAGATGGATCAATATCGATGTGTAAAATGGTGGCGTTAGGACAATATTTTTCAACATTGTTGGTGGTGCGGTCGTCAAAACGGACCCCAATACCAAAGATTAAATCGGTGTTGTGCATTGCCATATTCGCTTCGTATAAACCATGCATTCCTAGCATGCCTAAACTCTGCTTATGGGTGCCAGGAAACGCGCCTAAGCCCATCAAAGTACTCACGACAGGGATGTTTAAACGTTCGGCAAGGGCAAGTATTTGTGCATCACAACCCGAAATAATCGCGCCACCACCGACATATAATACCGGTTTTTTAGCCGCTAACAGGGCTTGTAAACCGCGACGAATTTGGCCTTTATGACCCGATGTAGTGGGGTTATACGAACGCATTTTAACGCTGTCCGGATAAACATAATCATGCAGTATATCTGGGCTTAAACAGTCTTTAGGCAAATCAATGACCACAGGGCCAGGGCGACCGGTAGCGGCAATGAAAAAGGCTTTTTTAACCGTTTCTGGAATGTCTTTTGCGTCTGTTATTAAAAAACTGTGCTTTACGATAGGGCGTGAAATACCAATCATGTCGCATTCTTGGAAGGCATCATTACCAATCAAATTACTCGGCACTTGACCAGACAACACAACCAGTGGGATTGAATCCATGTAAGCAGTGGCAATACCAGTAATAGCATTGGTAGCACCAGGGCCTGAAGTGACTAACACGACGCCAACTTTGCCAGTTGCACGGGCATAACCATCAGCCATGTGCACAGCGGCTTGTTCATGACGAACTAGGATGTGTTCAATACCAGATATTTTATGCAGAGAATCATAGATGTCTAATACCGAACCACCGGGATAACCGAAGATATGGCTGACACCTTCATCTATTAATGAGCGCACGATCATACTCGCGCCAGAAAGCTTTTCCATGAAATGAATCCTTGTTAAGTTACCGTATGGTAAACAGTATCTTGTATACAACGACGGTAATCGTTTTAAAAAATAAGTTTGAAGGATAATCCAAACTCGAAGATTGAAATTGCTGTCGCAATATTCAATGGCTGGTTTCATTGTTACTGAACAAGTAACTAGTCTCCATCTTATGTAAATTTATTTTTACTGCAACCCCTTTAGTTAATTATTTTTCAAGGTTGAAATCATTTCATGTTTATGGGCTGTTTTTGGTTGTTGTGATGAGTTTGATGTTTAAGTGCTGCTATTTGCTCGGCGAAAGGGGATTGATAGTGTCTATCACCAATAATAAGGCAATAAAAAGACCACTAAAATAGTGGCCTCTGCATAATGTTATTTCAGAAATATTTTGCGTTATTCAGTTTTAGGTAAGGTACTTTGAAAAAACTGACATAATCCGACTAGCAATATTGCGCCAAGCATCAGCGCTGAAAAGGGCACGGCAGTACCATCATAAAAGTACGCCAACAGTGGCCCCGCTACTGCACCAAAACCAAATCTTAGCGTACCAATGACGGCAGTTGCGGTGCCGGTTTCTTGCTTGAACTTCATTAATACAATGGCGTCTGCATTGACCGACATGACCCCGAGCGAACCCATTAAAGGGATAAGCATTAACACGGTAAAATGATAACTTAAATCAAGTAAATTAACCGCTAGTAGGCCGGTTGCGGCAATGACGCCGAAGAATGTTGCTACGTGTAACATCCGTTTAGATCCGAATCGGGTTACCACTCTAGAGTTAACAATATTGGCGAGCATCAAGGCTCCCACATTGGTGCTAAATAAAATCGCAAACAGCGATTTATCTAAATTAAACACTTCCATGTAAATAAATGGCGAAGCGGTTAAGTAACAAAAGAAAGCAAATGACGTTAATACACCGCTGGATAAATTCAGTTTGACGCCATTGCGAGCAAAGACTGTGTAGTAACCGCCTAAAAATGTCTTTTGACTGCGACTGCCAAGATCTTTATCGCTGGGCATTTTTAGTTTAAATAATACTAATACCAATAATGTGATGGCATAACAACTTTGGCTTAAAAAGATAAGATGCCAATCACCGAGCTCCATAATTAAACTGCCTAAAGTAGGGGCGAGCAATGGTGCTAACATCATGATAAGACTTACATAAGACATACCTTTGGCGGTGTTGTCGCCATAGATCTCTTTAATATAACCCGGTACCACAACCGTGGCAGCTGCGCCAATGAGAGCTTGTGCAAAACGCAATATTAAAAACTGTTCAATACTGGTACTAAGTGCAATTAACAAACTGATAATGGTGAAACCTAACAACCCAAAAATCACCAGTGGTCGACGACCAATTTTATCGGCAAGGGGGCCAAAAATCAGCATGCCTAAGGCATAACCTGCAAGATAAATACTGAGTGACTGTTGTACTGTGGTGATGTCGGTCTCAAAACCTAATGCCAGCATGGACATTGCCGGTAAGTACATGTCTATGGCTAAAGGCGTAATGGCGACAATAGCGGCAAGCATAGGGATTAGCATCGCTAAGTGGGGAATACCCGCAGAGACTGGAGACGAGTCGAATTTTGATGGCGATACCACGTGAACCTCATGTGCTTTAGGTGTTGCAGACGATGCTAATTTAATCAACGCTAGTTTACCACGATATTAGACATTTACTGCGGCTGATTTTGTAATGAATAATATGTACAGATTGTGCTTACATTTTCATTATATTGATTTTTATTGATGGCACATAAATGCAACATTATTGTCATTAAAGCTTCATTGTTTTTGATTAGATTATTCGCTTTAGATTACCAACCTCTATTCGGAACTTTAGTTTATGATGCGCTTTGTTCAAGGAAAAACGGCACTGTTAGTGTCTGCAATAATGACCACCATGCTACTAACAGCATGCGATGGCGATGACGGCCAAATGGGCTCAAAGGGTGATAGTGGCGTAGATGGAGCCAGTGGTAATAATGGTTTATCTGCTTTGGTTAGTGTAACCCCTCTTGCTGTAGGTCATGCTCAGTGCGCGTTTGGTGGTCAGCAAATTGACACTGGATTAGACACTAATGGTAACGGTGTATTAGAGATGAGTGAGGTTGATAGCAACCAAACTCAAACGATTTGTAATGTTACCCAAAATACTTTGGCAGTTGATTTAGTGGGGCGTTATCAGTCTGGTGTTTATGGCTTAAGTGCTGCAGAAATTGTCGATTATCATCCGTTGAGTCAGAGCGCATTTGTGGTGAATGCTCAAAGTGGCAAAGTAGATGTACTCGATTTATCGACATTAACTCAAACAGCCGTTCAAGATGAAGCAGGCTACAGTTTAAATAATATTGCCAAAAAGACCGAATTGAATATTAGCGTCGATACCGGGTTAACCCTACTGGGCGCCGTGAACAGTGTCAGTGTCTCGGGTAATTTGTTAGCGGCAGCCGTTGAGCGAGGCGATGCGTTAGGTAACGCTACTCAAGGTAATGGTATAGTGGCGTTCTATCGATTATCTGAAAGCGCATTACCCGTTTATTTGTCGTTTGTTGAGGTGGGTGCATTACCTGATAATGTCACTTTTAGCCCTGACGGTAGTGTGTTGTTAGTTGCCGATGAAGGTGAGCCTAATAGCGCTTATGATGTTGACCCTGAAGGTTCTGTTGCGTTAATTGCCATTGTGGGTGGTGTGCCAGCAACCACGGCAACTGTCATTGATTTTAAAGATTTTAATATTGGTGGTACGCGTAATTCAGAGCTTAATCCATTGATTAAAATTAATGGTCCTGGCGCGAGTGTGGCGCAAGATTTAGAACCTGAGTACATTTCAGTATCAGCTGACAGTCAATTTGCGTATGTCAGTTTACAAGAAAACAATGCTATTGCTGTGATTGATATAGCAACAGCAACGGTAAAGCGTATTATTGCATTAGGGCTTAAAGATTTTGGTTTAGACGCTAATAAAATTGATGCCAGTGACAAAGACGATGCCATAAATTTACAAGCTTATGAAGGTGTTTATGGTATGTATCAGCCTGATACTATTGCTAGTTATCGATGGAATAATACTGATTTTATCGTAACGGCCAACGAAGGTGATGCCCGCGACTATGACGGTTTTTCTGAAGAAGCTCGAGCTGAAGATTTGAATTTAGACCCTAACCATCCGCAGTTTGCTGCCGCACAAGATAAAACCCAACTTGGGCGCTTAAAAGTCACCACGAGTATGGGCGATGAGAATAATGATGGCTTAATGGATAAAATAGTCGCTTACGGTGGCCGTTCATTTTCGATTTGGACTGCAGAGGGGCAACAAGTTTTTGACAGTGGCAGTGATTTCGAGCGTATTACCGCGGCGTTATTAGCGATGAACTTCAATAACAACAACGATGAAAACAAAGGTGATAGCCGCAGCGACGACAAAGGCCCGGAGCCAGAGGCATTAGCTATTGGCCAAATAGGTTCACATACTTATGCCTTTATTGGTTTAGAACGCACCGGTGGTTTTATGATCTACGACATTACTAACCCTTTTGCCGTATCGTTTGTCGATTATGTTCGTAATCGTAATTTTGATGCCGACTTTGCCATTGATACCGACACCGGCGAAGTAGAAGGTGATGCCTCTTTAGCGGGTGATTTAGGTCCTGAGGGGATGAAGTTTATTGCTAGTCAATACAGCCCTACCGGATTGCCATTATTGTTAATTGGTAATGAAGTCAGCGGCACCACTGTGGTATATCAATTACGTTTACAGTAACGATATCGCTACTTCTGTATCATTATGGCTATTTTATATTAGCCACAAATTAGTAACTCAAAACGCCAAGTCTAACTCGCTTGGCGTTTTTTATTGGATGAAATTTTATTTATCGTTGGTGAATATGTCGTAATTAATTTGAAATAAAACTATGATAACAACCTGCTTTATTATTATTGAGGTTGTTGTGTTACTGAGTCGGTTATATGGATTTATGCCTGGTTTAGAAACCTTTTCTCGTTACGAGCGAAGCTGGCTTAAAGATGATGTTCGTGCTGGTTTATCTGTTGCTGCAGTCGCTTTACCCGTGGCAATTGCGTATGCGCAGTTAACGGGCGTGAATGCAGCTGTAGGTTTGTATTCATGCGTGTTGCCGATGCTCATCTATGCCTTATTTGGCACCTCAAGACAACTAATCGTTGGCCCTGATGCTGCAACATGTGCGGTAATTGCCGCCGTTGTGACCCCTCTAGCGGCCGGCGATAGCCTAAAACATTGGCAATTAGTGATGACCATGACCGTGATGACAGGGTTTTGGTGCTTGATTGCAAGTCGATTTAAATTAGGCGTGTTAGCCGATTTCTTATCCAAACCCATTCTGATGGGGCTGCTTAACGGTGTCGCCATTACCATTATTGTGGGGCAATTCTCAAAAATATTCGGTTTTACCTTTGATGAAAAATACTTGCTTGAACGCCTAGGCGGTGCGCCAAGTTATTTATCACAAACTCACATACCGACATTGATGATGGCCATTCTCACTGTGGTTGTTTATTTTGTGATGAAGCGGTTAAAACCGACATGGCCAGCATCAATGTTTGCTATTGCAGTCGGTGGTGCATTGGTGTGGGCTTTTCATTTAACCGATTATGATGTGGCGGTTATTGGTAGCGTGGCAGGTGGCTTGCCATCATTTCAAGCTCCTGTGTTTAACATTGGTATTGCGCGTGAATTAGTGATGCCGGCACTCAACTTAGCCATGGTCAGTTTTGTGAGTATGATGCTGACCGCGCGCAGTTTTGCCGCTAAAAATGGTTACGACATTGATGCTGACAAAGAGTTTAAAGCCTTGGGCTTAGCCAATATTGCTTCCGCATTATCGCAAGGTTTTGCCGTGAGTGGTGCCGATTCTCGTACTGCGGTAAACGATGCGAATGGCGGTAAAACTCAGTTAGTGTCGGTGATTGCTGCAGTGTTAATCGCCGTAGTGGCGGTGTTTTTAACCGCGCCGTTAGAGTTTATTCCCAGCGCAGCGCTCGGGGTAGTATTAGTGATAGCGTCTGTGCACCTTATCGACTTAAAAGCGATTTGGGGCTTACGTTTACGTGATCGCCAAGCCTTTTATTTAGCTTTAACCACTTTCCTCGCAGTACTTTTTATTGGCGTGATCCCTGGGATCACCCTTGCAGTGTTATTAGGATTGTTTCAGTTTCTTCGTACGGTTATGCGACCGACGGATCAAGTGTTGGGACTGGATGCTAAAGGCATTATTCGCAGCTTAGATAGCAGCGACAAAGCCTCATCGGTACCTGGTGTGTTTATTTATCGGTTCAACTCTCCGTTGACCTATTTTAATGCCACCTATTTTAAGCGCCGTCTACTGGAACGCTTTGCTCGGCAGAACCAACTTGAAACGGTCGAATGTGTGATTATAGATGCGGTACCTTGCTTTACTCATTTAGATCTAAGCGTAATGGCAATGCTGACCGACATCGATGTGTTATTAAGAAAGCGTGGTGTCAGTTTAGTGTTGGCAGGGCGTAAGCGGCAGTTAATTAGCTGGTTTGAACAAACAGATATGGTGTCTGGCGAAGAAGGTATTACTATTCGCTCAGATTTATATCTCGCCTTAAAAATGCAACAAAGTCATGTTGCAGCGTGTGAAGCACAAAAGCTTGATGATAGTCATAGCGATGATTCAACCGAGGCCGTATTAACACATAGTCAAATTTAACCATTAGGTTTACCTGGTACTGTGTGTTAGCTTGGTTTAAGTTTATGAATTTTAATGATTTTAATAAATGTTGTTCATGGCGGTTTTATTCTATAAAATCGCCGAAAATAACCAAGGTATGGCAATCATACTTTGTAATGACGCCCCCTCGAAAATCAGGCCCTTAATTTCCTTTCTGTGCCCTTGAGTAAAGTAAAAAGCGTAGTCTTTCTGTTGGATGTGGCATATATGGTTTCGCAAGTAAGTGAAGCAATGCTGGATGTGATCGCAGATGCGTTAGTCGATAAAGGGTATATCCTTTTATCTGATATCATTCCTGATTATGTAAGTTTAGCCTTGCTTGAAAAAGTGCAAGCTCAGCAAGATATTGATTTTAAAAAAGCCGCCATTGGTCGAGGGATTGAACAACAAATCAATACTGAAATTCGCTCGGATAAAATTAGCTGGTTAGACAATCAAGATCATATTGACCGTGAATATTTATCGATTATGAGCCAATTGAAAGACGGGTTAAATCGTCGTTTGTTTATGGGGCTGTTTGACTTTGAAAGTCACTATGCTGTTTATGAGCCTGGTGCTTTTTATAAAAAACATGTTGATGCGTTGCATGGCAGCCAAAATCGTATTTTATCGACAGTATTTTTCTTGAATCCAGATTGGCAACACAGCGATGGTGGCGAATTGATCATTTATGATGAGTTTGATGCACCTTTAGAAGTCGTTAATCCTAAAATTGGTACCTTGGTATTGTTTTTAAGTGAACGCTTTCCGCATGAAGTCAGGCCGACCACAAAAACCCGTAATAGTATTGCCGGCTGGTTTAGGGTGAGTAACGCGAATCACGGTTTTTAATTCTACCGTTGGCAAGGGATCCGTCTTTAGTGATTGGTTGTATCAACAGCAAAACAATGTTTTTACGCGATAGCTAAAAACATTGTAGTTGCTGGCTGTAAATCTATATGCAGTTAAGGTAATGTAACCTTTTACTATAAGGAGCGTTAATTTGAGCTGGATTAATAGACAAGATTGCTTAATGGGCGAACATGTTATCCTAGAGCCACTGTCTTTCGATCACGTTCCTGGATTAACTGTGGCTGCCAGTGATGGCGATTTGTGGACATTATGGTTTACGCAAATTCCTAATGCCGATGGTATGAAAGCGTATGTCGAGCACGCTTTAGCTTGTGAAAAAAAAGGCGAAGCGGTCGCGTTTGCGGTGCGTGATAAAGTCTCTGGCAATATTATTGGTTGTACTCGAATTTGCCACTGGGACCAACCTAATCGTAGACTCGAAATAGGCTACACTTGGTACGCTAAATCTTATCAACGTAGTGCTATTAATACTGAGTCCAAGTTATTATTACTCCGCTATGCATTTAATACCTTAGATGCTATCGCGGTCGAATTCAGGACGCATTGGCATAATCATGCCTCTCGAAACGCTATCGCACGGTTGGGTGCTAAGCAAGATGGCATTATACGCAATCATAAAATTCAAGCTGACGGGACTATTCGTGACACTGTGGTGTTTTCGATTATTGAAACCGAATGGCCTCAAGTTGAACAATTTTTAACATTTCGCTTAGCGCATTATCAATCGTTAACTTTATCTCCAAATTTCTAAAAACGAAGGGAAACAACCATGAACAAATCTGCTATGTGGGTTTTTACTGTGTCGGCTATATGCATGAGTGTAACTGCACACGCAGAAGATGCTGCAGAAAAAGCATTCACTGATGAACTACTTGAATGTGCAGCGTATTATCAAATTAGCTCGGAAGCGATTGCTGCGATGAATGCCCCACAAATGAAAGCGGTGGGTGATCGTTTAAAAACCTCTGCAATTGATGCCGTGGCGATAGCGGGTAAGTACCGTGCCCCAGAGCAAGTTGAAAAAGATGTTGTTGCTGCTAAACAAAAGCAAATTGATAAATTAGCTGGGTCGAATAACTTAGGCGCATTGATGTCAAAATACAAAGACTCTTGCAAATCGATTGTCACAGACCCACAGAAGCGCTTAGATTATTGGGTTATGGCGACCATGTAATGGTTTGTTAGATATAGATATAGACATAGACATAGACATAGACATAACCACGTAGAGGCAACTCTCGTGGTTATTTTTTTAGCCATTGCCCTTGTGGCGTTTGGATCATATGCCCAGGTTCCGCTGCTTCAATCGCTTTTTGAGCCGCAAGAGTGGCAATTTTATCTAGGCTAATTTTATTTCTCTCAGCGATGAGTTGATAATAGTGTTTGCGTTTGGTATTAACCGTGAGTACTAGCTGTTGTGTTTCTTTTGATTGAATGACAACACCTAAATAACCGTTTGTTTGCTCACCTACTAGTCTGGCCGTTTTGGCTTGTTGCAATGTCATTGCCCAAGCAGTGGCACACCATAATAAACTGGTTAAGCATACGGCAGTGGCTAAAGCGAATCTAGATTTCATCTTGATAACCTCTGCTTAAAATAACTCGTCATTCTCAAGTAAATTATTGAGTTCTTTTTCCACTTTAATTCTAATTTCATGCTCAATTTTAACATTTAAGTTAATGACAATTGGCTTGTCAGGTGGCTCTATCTTTACGGTAGGCGTACAAGCTGATAACCATAACGATGCCATTATGGTGCTGATACTGACTAAATATGTCGATGAATATTTCACGTGGACGATCCTTTTATGCTGCTATTGGACTTTTGCTTCAATTTTGCTTTGTAGCTGATTACCGATCTGAGTACTTTTGTATAACTGAATTAAGTTTTCTTGGTGAGAGTAATTAAGGTGAACAGGGCGCTCAATGTCACGGCTGTTACCTTTTACTGCAATATTAATCTGTGCATCGCCGTTGGGTATCATGTCAAAGGAGCTCGACAATTCAGTATAGTTAAGATGCTCAAGTGCGGTAAAGACTAATCCAAGATAAGGCTGAGATAATTCTAGCTGATCCATTGCAGGATTTCCGGCAACTTCAATTAATCCTCCAGGTGCTCGCGCAGCCAGTTTGCCACCAGTAACAGTCACTTTGCCATCAACCAGTACCGCGGGTAATACGCCATCAAATAAGCCATTGGCTTTAACACCCACTTGCGGTTGCTCTTCTAAGAATTTTTCTAGGCTCAACCCTTGTAATAATAAGTATCCATAAGATTTATCATGCAGTTTTAGTACAAACTCAGGTAATAAAAAGCGTCCATCAAGCATGTCGCCGCTGGCGGTAAGGTTGATGTTGGTCTCGCTTAACCCTGTAACTTGCTGTAACCAATTGGTCGGCGTTTTATTGCCGTCTTTATTGAGTTCGATATCGGCATTCAAATTCAAGTTTGTTAGCGATAAACCAAGTTTAGCTTGCTGTAAACTGATTGCGGTTTGTGGGCAGACTAATTGACTGTGAGCAAAGTGTTTTTCAGCCGCAGGAGTATTAGGACCATCGTGAGTTTGCTGCCAGTTAAATTGGCATTGGGCAAACACGTCACCGCCGTTAAAGGTTTTATCTTCCCATTGGCCTGACAAAGATGATAACTGTTGTTGAATTTTCATTTCAAACTGACTGGTGTTGCCTATTTCGCTTAATGCAAAACCTGCGATTAGTTTGCTGTGGCCTTGAATTGTAAAGTTATCTGGCAGGGGTTGGACTTTTTGTAATGTCTTGATTGCTGTTTCAATATCGGTATCAAAAGTCCATTGGCCAGCTAATGATAATGGGCTTTTTTTATCAGCAAATTTAAGTAAGTGATAACTGCTTAAGTTAAGGGTATCGAGTTGCCATTGTTCGCTACCAACCAGTAATCCTTTGGATAAATTGAGCTGCTGAGTAACCGTAATCTTATCAAGCGCAAGTAGTGGCTGGCGGCGACTTTTGCCCAGTTGCTTGGTGATATCGAGTTTATTGATACGCCAAGCTATGTCGTTGGTTGCAGGGTTTTGTAACCAACGTTCTAGCGACTTGTCGATGGGCTCATCTTGATGTAACGCCAAGATTATACCTTGATTGATGGCAATATCGGCTTTGTTAACCGAGGCCAGTGTGGTTGATAGTTTACTGTTGTCCACTTGGGTTGCTTGCTGAACAATCAATTGGCCAATTTGCAGTGTAAACGGAGATAGATTGAGTTGAGTATTATTTTGTTTGAATGACATGGTCGAGGTGTCGTTAAGCACAAGTCCGAATGACCCTAATAGTGCAGAAGATTTTTTGGTCTGCTTGGTATGTTGTTCATTCTCACTGGTAATACTGCGCAATATACTTGTGTTGTTGACGGCTACGCTGGAGCTTGGCAGCAATGACAGTTCGAGTTGATTTTGTTGCCACTGCGATATTTGACCGACTAGATTCACTTTCGCATTAGAAAGTGACAGCTGCTCTAACGGGATCTCAGGGAATAAGGCTTTTATATCAATTAGACTTGGAGCCATCGCGGTTACTGGTGCTGATGTTGGTTCGGATATATTTTCACTGACGGTTACGGTTGTGTTGGCTGTGGTGAGTGTGTTAACTGGCTGTTGTTGTGTCTTGGCTGTTGCTTCCGGGGTCGACAATGCCATACCCCAATCGAAATGACTGTTAAATTGTTGATGACTATTGAATGTGGTGTGCGCCAGTTTTAATTTGCTTTGGAGCAATAACCCTTCAATGCTGACGCTTAGGTCAGGAATTGACACCTGCAGAGGTAGAGCATCATTTTGCAGCGGGATAACGACTTCAACGGGATAGGCCATGCCTACATCGATACTGGCTAGCTGAGAAGGTGATTTAGGGGTTAACTGTTCAATGATATGAACTATTTGATTGGCGTGATCATCGGCTAACAATGCAATTAATTTATTTCTGTCGTCTTGTGAGGGCGACAGTTGGTAGTGTAGCGGGGCAATATCAAGTTTTAGCGCGAAGGCATCGATGGTTTTACTGTTGTCTAGTGAGGCCTGTAGCGGGTAATTGCCCAAATTAAGCATCGCCTTAATGGGTTGTTGCGGCGAAAAATAGACACTAGGCCACAGTGGCGAGTGTAAAGATAATCCGTCTATCGATTGCTGACTGCTCATCTCGCCGCTGATTAAGTTAATTTTACTGTTGGCTGTCCATTGGCCTTCTATGGTGACTTGCTGTTGACGAATGGGTTGTAGAAGTTGTGATAGCTGCGTATGCAAACCATGAAGCATATTGTTGCTTTGCGCTTGTTGTGACTGTTGTTTATTGTTTAATAAGCTTAAATATTGTTCTAATGAATCAAGCCCTTGATAGCTTAACCCTAAATCAACAAGGGTGTTAAATTGCCAAGCACGTTTGTCTAAGCTGGCATCTAGGCTAAATAGCGGGAAGTCATTAAATCGCCACAAGGTATTTAGTTGACCTTTTTGTGTCAACGTAAGCTGGTCCATCTTTAAAGTGTGTTGCTGTGGGAGATCTTTATCCAGCACTGGTAGCTTAATGTTTATTTCACCTAGCTCAATAGTGGGTAATTTTGCGAGGTTGAGTTGCATTGCCGCTGGAGATTCTTCAGTTTGTTGTGATTGACGAATGAAAAAACTGTCGCCCAAATCAACATAGACACTCTGGGTTTTGATGCTAACGATATCGTCGGCGTTGATTTGTTGGTTTTTAAGAATTTGCAGGCTGTCACGCAGCTCAAGATTGAACTCTTGGATAGCGATATGACTGTCTTCAATTTTTAGGACTAACCTGGGGATCCGAATATGATTAAATGAGACATATTCGGCATCAAAATTAAGCACTTCTATGTGGTTGTCGGCTAATAAGTTGTTGAGTATTTTGACCGTAAGAGGTTTGGCATTTTCGATAATGGCCCATACTAAAGCGACTGTACAAAACAGCATAAAGAGTAAAACTTTGCTAAGGCTCGATATGCGCAATAGTGACTCGCTTTACATTTGTTTGTTCATAGATAACGATGTGCCCGTTAATAATGTTGCAGTTATTATCTGAATTTGGCTATAAGATTGATTAATATCGGCCATGGTAATAATCCTACTCATTATCTGCCATTAAAGGAGATAAATTATCTACAGACTGTTGTTGATTAAACGCTGCATTAGATGAAAATTATTAGCCAGTAAATAATTAAAATAGCAATAAACAGTTGTTTGTTTAACGATGTGTACACCGATAATTTAATGTTATCCATGCTAAATTAATGTTATCCATGCTAAAAATGTCAATTAGCTTAGCATGGTATCAGCAGTAGATTGTTAAAATATAATACATTATTAATCTAGGTTTAATGTAGTGTTAATCCAAATAAAAAAAGGCGCTTATTAGCGCCTTCCATCTATCTGAATATTTAACATAGTAAGTTTGCTGTTATTTATCCCAGCAATGGTTCTACAACCATATGTTGAAGCTCAATCGGTGCGATTGCATGCAGAGCATCCATAGCAGCGCCGACCAAGGTAATTTTGCCTACTGATGATTCGACTAATACCGCGCGCTTTATTTCGCTGTATTGACGGTTATGGCGGATTAAATTGGATAATGCCATTTGCATCGGTTGCATTGATGGATTAAATGCCGCACTTTCAGCATAACGACCACAGAAAGTGGCGCCGTCGTTAGTTTCTAATACAACAGCGGCATTGCTATTAGTATATGGCGCGTAACTGAGGCCCATTTGATCAATGGCTTCGATGATCATTGGGTCATCTGAATCACAATTAAATTCTTGCTCGCGCTTACATAATAGTGGCACGGTTATATCTAAGTCTGCCGGCCCAAACGCATAAGGTAAATAATGCGCTAATGTTTGGGTTGGTTGATTAGGCAGGTGAATATTTATCTTACTGCCATTGACTAGTTCGTTCATAAATTGGCGACAATGACCACAAGGACTGAAGTTTACAATGATATCAACAATTTCTGTTTCACCACTTAACCATGCATGACTGATGGCACTTTGTTCAGCATGAACACTGTGAAATAACGCTTCTCCGGGTAATTCTAAATTAGCACCCATGTACAAGTCGCCACTGCCACCTTTTGCAATAGCACCGACATAAAATTCGCTTATCGGTGGGTTAGCGAGTGCTGCGGCAATAGGTAATAAATCCATGAGCACTTGTTGCTCTGTTTTACCGCTTGCGTTAACTAGGCCTGCAAATTGACTTGCATCAATATGACCGCAAAATTGCTCGTGTAATAATGGCACAAGCGCATTGGCCAAAGGTTTGTCTAGTTGAGTAATGCTTTCTAAAAAACGATTTTGCATTCCCTTAATCCTTAGATGAAATAAATTGGGTAAAAATAAAATTTACTATAGTGACTGTAAATATTGATATAGGGCTTTTAATAGCTTTTGTTTGTGTTCATTCTCGCTGGTTTCTTCGACCAGGTTCTCGAGTTTAATCACATAATCGGCATCCGATAAGCGTTGTTGACAGAAATCACGCCATTTACGGACTTCACTGTCGCTTAATGTTTCTGGATAATTACGTGCCCGAAAACGAAACAACATTTCATTGATCCGCGGATCATCGAATTGCAATGCCAAAGCTGCTAAATTATGTGGTGCAGTATGGCAAATAATGTCCATTTTTGTTTTATCAGCATGACTGAAAAATCCACCGCTATATAGCATTAAATCAGGATCGGTGATCGGTTTACGATCTGATTCAAGTTCAAATACTTGGTTAAGCTTTTCGCGCAATTCTGGGTGGTTTTTTAAGCGTTTATATTGCTCACGTGCAAATGCTTTATCGAACTGTAATTTTTCAGCTACCTCGTCGTCAAGTAATTTTGGCGATCCGATAAAGGGACACTTGTTAAGGTGGATTTGTTTGAGTGGTATAGCGAGCTCATTTTCAGCTAAGTTTTGACGAGACGTATACATACGGTCGTTTATTTCTTGAGCAGACAATTCTAATAATGGCGAGATATCCATGGCCAAATTAACGCATATCACCGCATTTTTATTAGTTGGGTGATATGCCACTGGCGCGATTAACGTAGTACAGCCTTGCAGCGCACTAATTTTTGAACTGACATGAACCAAAGGCTGCATTTTAAGGACATCAATATGATCCGCAACCGCTTGTTTACGCCTTAAATTAAAATAATATTCGTACAGCTTGGGTTGTGTCTGCTTTATCAGTTTAGCCATAGCAATCGTGGCATAAACGTCTGACATAGCATCATGGGCTTTTTCATGACTTAAACCATTCGCTTGGGTGAGTAACTCTAGCTTGAAACTCGGCGAGCCATCTTCTTTCTTCGGCCAATTTATTCCGTCTGGACGAAATGCATAGCAAGCTCGAACTAAATCAATGATATCCCAACGAGAATTACCGTTTTGCCATTCTCGCGCGTAAGGGTCTATAAAATTACGATAGAAACCATAGCGACTGACCTCATCATCAAAACGTAATGAGTTATAGCCCACAACACAGGTGCTGGGTTGGCTAAACAGCGTATTAATACGTTTCATAAACTCAGCTTCTGGTACGCCCTTAAGGTTGGCCAGTTGTGGGGTTATCCCCGTAATTAATATGGCTTCGGGAGACGGTAAATAGTCAGGCGCGAGTTTGCAATAAAAGGTTTCAGGCTCACCGATAATGTTGAGTTCTAGATCGGTTCGAATACCCGCAAACTGAGACGGACGATCTTTGCTTGGGTTTGCCCCGAATGTTTCATAATCGTGCCAGAATAAGGTGGGTTGAATTGCGTTAGCCATAGTAAGTATAAGATCCTTTTCGCGATTAAAACCATGTTAACATTTATCAGCATAAAAAAATGATAATGAGGTAACCTTCAATATGATTTTTCTAATATAACCTTGTTTACTGGTGACTAATGTGGATTTGCTGGTTACAATTTAGTGAAGTAGTAAAGGAATATTGTATGCATCATCATGTATTTACTCAACCATGCGTCAGTGAAATAACTCAACCGACTGCGTTGACACTTCGTTTACCGGATAGTGTGAGTGATTTATTAGTACTTTCAACGATGAGTAATCCTTTAGTTGAGTTTGTGGTTAGCCAAGTTGAGCATAAACAAACGACACTCATTTTACGTATTCAACCTTTTTTGACTTTTGCTTTTGAACATACACAAACAATGATTGAAACGCCTACTCAGCCAAGGCTCGTAGGGCAGGGAATTAAGTTATATCCTTCAATGGGGGTAGCTCCACGTGTGTGTATTGAACAACTCAGAAATGGGGTGACGATTAATATTCACGCTGATGAAGATGTGCACTTTAGTGTAGCTGCTGAAGCTCGTTTTGAACTAGTGACGTTAGAGAATGACTTACGGATTTTGAGTGAACCTCAAGCTCTAGTTATGGCTAAAGCGATATTAGGACGTAAGTTTGATTATGATGAGCCTTCTACCATGCTTGCGGTTCATATCAGTGAATTAGAGCAAGTTCGACGAGAATTACGTGATTACCTCCGAGGCGAGTCGGGCAAAATCCACCCAGGTGTCTCAACTGAGCTACTAAAACTCGATCATTTATTGCAAAATAAGCATCAATGGTTGTTACGGACCTATCATCAGTCATTAGAGCGTTCCAACTTCGGCCGCTCGTCTAATGAACAATTTTATAATAATGAACAATTACAGCGTAAATTGGATTGTTTTGAACTTTTAGCCCCTAAAGACGTGTCGGAAATGGTCAATAAGCTGTGTGATGACGATCTTTAACTTTTCAGTAACTCTAGAGCCCACCCATGTCTTATATTTGCCCTATTTGTAGCGCGCCATTAGTACAACAACAACATTCTTGGCAATGTGAACTGCGTCATCAATTTGATTGTGCTAAAGAAGGTTACGTTAATTTATTGCCTGTACAAAAAAAGAAAACAAAAGATCCTGGTGATAACAAAGAAATGATGATTGCCAGACGAGAGTTTCTTAATCAAGGCTTTTATCAACCTTTAAGCGACAAAGTAAATCAGTTAGCGCTAGAGTTTGCTGGAGGAGATGCCACTAAGGTGCTCGATATAGGGTGTGGCGAAGGGTATTACAGTCATCGGTTATTTGAAACGTTGCAGTCTGTGGTTAAACCCCATTGTGAGTTTTATGGTTTAGATATTTCTAAGTCTGCAATTCGTTATGCTGCCAAACGCTATAGTGGATTACATTTTTGTGTGGCAAGTGCATTTGAAATGCCTTTTGCTGATGACAGTTTTGATTTAGCGATACGTATTTATGCGCCGTCTAAAGTTGAAGAGTTACAGCGGGTGATAAAACCGACCGGAATACTGATAACCGTTTCTCCCGGGCCGATGCATCACTATGCGTTAAAAAAGAAAATTTATAGTGAACCCAAACAACATCCACAAGAACCTATGGTGTTAGATGGCTTTACTTACTTAGCACACCAAGCGTTAGCTTATTCATTAACATTAACTCGTGCGGAAGACATTGATCACTTTCTTAACATGACTCCTTACGCATGGAAGTTGAGTGATTCACAGAAGTCTCAGATAATAGAGCAAGGGCTCGAGTGTGAGATAGATTTTAAAATCGAAATTCATCAACGAGAACAATAAACAATCAGATAATTGATATAAATAACTATTTGATGCTCAAAGATAAACCTTTTTGAAATGAGACTAATTAAATACCATTGTTTGGTTGATGTTTGTTGACTTATCCTGAAAATGGTTTATAGTTTACTCAGCTTGAAGGTTGGGCTTATATTTATCAATACGAACAGTTTCGTCCTGTAAACATAAGTAATACCGGCATTTTCCAGCTTTACTGCCGTTAAGGCTTTAACTATTTTTTTTTACAGGATTTATATTATGTCTCAAGTTACTGGTGTTGTTAAGTGGTTTAACTCTGATAAAGGTTTCGGATTTATTGAGCAAGAGTCTGGTCCAGACGTATTCGTTCATTTCCGTGCTATCAACTCAGACGGTTTCAAAACTCTTGACGAAGGTCAGAAAGTTTCTTTCACTGTGACTCAAGGTCAGAAAGGTCCTCAAGCTGAGAACGTTTCAATCGTTTAGTATTTAGCTTCGGCTAAGTGTTAAAAGATTTAAAACTGTAGCAATTTATTGCTGCAGTTTTTTTTGCTTTTTTATTGTGTATTGTCATCATGCTAATCGTCTAATCGTCTAATCGTCTAATCGTCTAATCGTCTAATCGTCTAATCGTCTAATCGTCTAATCGTCTAATCATATGTTGTATATCATTAATCTATTTATCTCTCTCTCATATCATTAATACACATAGAAATATTGTTATGCGCATCAAATCATTTATCAGTTCAAAATGACTCCAGAAACTCATTCAAAGATGATAAAAACCGTTCTTCTGTCGACGCTATACGGTCGACCCGCGTATCCCTATATGCTGTACCGTCACTTAAGATTTAGCTTTTCTAAAGAACCAGGTGGCTCACTCATAAACGGTCATCACATAAAGCCAACTTAATAAGATGACTAGAATTGAGGATTATTAGTTTGTCTTTGTTATGTAAATACATTAACAGCCAAAATTGTTGAGTATTATAAGCACAATAACAGCAATGGCTTGTTTGCCATTTAGTGACAATACAGAGCAGACTCAGAACTAATACACAACGAATTCATCGTTATAAACGCTCATTCAGCCGTTGCTTATTGAATATCTGGATTGTATTAGTCGTAACGACAGGTTATTAGCGCATTAAAACACACGTCAGCAATGGGCGTGTTTAAGTCTAAGCTTATAAAATCATTATTATTATGAATTTTGCCTATTTATGTTGTCTATTTTAGAATCTTTTAATAGATTTTAGCGTTGAGCTCACTAACTGAAGGACGCTGAGTTAATTGCATTGAGGTTGCTGGGAAGGCTTCTTTACTTAAGGGCCTAGTCATTTAGACTGATTTCTTAGCATTTAGTCGTTATTTTGAATGTAGAGTATTTGCTGTTTTAGAGTCGCTGTAGAGGAGGGATGAGCGATTGAAGACACTTTAAAATACCTCATTTGATGTGGTTTTTTAAGCAATTAAATTTTCATTATATCGACCTGATACGTAAATAATATATTAAAAAATGCCATCGTTTATTAATATGGTGAGTTATCACTAATTAATAAACGATGGCATTAGAGACTGATGCTTATGAGGTTTGTTGTTAAGCCTTTTTACGCAAACCGATTTTAGTCAGCATTAAAGGTTCATTTAACCATTGGCGGTGAGTTAAGAAAACAAGGTTTCTTCTAAGGTACGGCCTTTAAGTAATGCTTTATATTGCCACTGGTGAGCAGTAAACAGCTCAAACAACTGCATTTCAATGGCAAAGCCGGATTGCTTTTGGTACTCGATAACATATTGCTCATCACCGATACGCCTTACTTCAATGATATCGTTAAGGCCTAATAACTGCTGATGGAGGCTGTCCATGTCACATTGCTTCATTGTCAGCGTGATAAAGTCTGTCGCTTGGCTGGCTTTAATTGATACCGATTGCTGTAATTTGCCATGTTCGAGATAGACAACTTGGTCGCATAACTTTTCAAGTTCATCAAGGTTATGTGAGCTGATCACAAAAGTCGTATGGTCGGATAAATCTTTGACAATTTGACGAATTTTTTTCGCATTGGCAGGATCAAGTCCCGCTGTCGGTTCGTCGAGTAACACAATCTTAGGAGAACCCATGAGGGCTTGGGCAATAGAGACTCGTTTACTCATACCATGACTTAAACTTTTAGGTTTCGCCTCTGCTGAGTCACTTAAGTCGACAAGGGCGAGAACTCTTAATGCTTCTTGTTTTGCTGCCGCTGCTGTCATGCCTTGTAATTGGGCAAAAAACTGGAGTTGCGACACAATACTAAAATTAGGATCCAATGCTGCATCTTGTGGCAATGCCGACAATAGTCCTTGTAACGCTTTGCTACCGGGTTTATGGCCTAAAATGCTAATACTGCCATTGGTGGGTTGAATAAAACCGCATAGTAAACTAAATAGCGTTGTTTTACCGGCACCATTTGGACCCACTAATGCAATGGGAGCACCTTGTGTAAGCGTTAACGATACAGTGTCGAGCGCAAGTTTATTACCGTATTGTTTAGAAAGGTTGTCACATTGAATGATACTCATAGCGCACTCCTACTCATTAAGACTTTACCAGCAAATAAAATAACCGCAGTTTGCAGTAAAGGAATGGGAGCGTATACGAATGAACCTAATCCTTGAGTATTGATCAAATTACCTATTTGCGAACCAGGCAGTATCCAGTTTAACCAGCTTAATTGTGGGAAATTCATATTAATTAATGCAATAAATATTGATACTACAGCCCACAAGATAACCGCAAATATGCTGGCTTGTCTTGCTGAGTTTGCATGTAATGACAGCACCGCCATAGCAGCAGTGTAGGGTAATAATACGGTCACTAGATTAACCATTACGATTAAGCTAGTTGTTATTGATGGCAATAACAAAGATATATCACGTGATAATGCTAATGCGATGGTTGCCAATAACGTTAAGATGATCAACATCAATTGGATAAACATTTGCCCTAAGAAACGACCAAAAAACAAACTGGAACGACTGACTCTTAAGGTTAGAAATCGCAAACTACCACGTTGTTTATCTGAACTAAATTGGTCTGCGGCAATAAAAATACTGAACATGGGGAAAAGGTACAGTGCAGCTAACCAAAACACAGCAAACTCTTCGACGGGCCATTCAAACAGATGGCGTAAACTCCCTGGCCCAAAGAGGGCTTCAGTAAAGTCTTTGAAGTTAGGCTGCATAATAAATTCAGATGCACTCTTGATAGGGTACAGCAATAAAATTGCCCAAATTAGCATAAAGGCGATTAATGAAATCATACCGCTTTTGTTAGTAAAACGTTTGGTTAACTCATATTTGGCTAATAACCAAATATGAATTAACGTCGATGGAGAGGCGGTACGGTCCATATACTTTTTCCTTGCTTAACCTGTTTTGGAAAGCGTTAATTAGTTTAAAAGCGACTCTAATTGGGCTAGCTTTTGTTCTAGCAACTCAACTCTTTGTTCTAGTTCTACAATCCGAGAATCTTGCTGTACAGTTTGTTGAGTGTGAGTCGACACGACAATGGCATCACTGTTGTTCACATCATAATCATCAACGTTGCCACTAAAGCACTCAAGGAAGCGACAATCACGTTTATTCGCTTCTCGAGCAAGTTGAACTACTAAAGGCTTTTCACGTTGGCTTAATGCCAGTAATGCTGTTTCAACCTGTGAGACATCATTGAATTCATGGAGTCGATTGGTACGAGTTTTGAGTTCGCCTGGTGTTTGCGGTCCCCGCAATAACAACACACAAATTATAGCGACTTCCGCACTGCTTAACTGCAATTCACTGAATTCAGTATTACAAAAGCGATGCTTATATTTTACGACTCGACTACCGAAACCAGATTGCTCGCTGAGTAAGCGTTTTTTGGTAAGATCGTCTAATACTGTTTTTACTTGAGATTCGCTCAGTGACAGCACAGGTTCGCGGCTGCTTTTTTGATTGCATGCTAAGGCGAGTGAATTTAATGACAGAGGATATTGATCTGGAGTCGTGAGTTCTTTTTCGAGTAAACATCCGATAACTCTAGCTTCTAGTGAGGTTAATTCCATACACAGTATCCTTTTAATAAAAAGCATGATTCTATTACTTTTATAACAGAGGCATGCTTTTTCTCAAAGGATTGGACTAGTTTACCGAGGCTAATCGATGATTGTTCACACAGTTAGGCGAATACCTTCACTTTCGATTGTGATTTCACCTGCTTTAAATAAACCACCAATTGATTTCTTAAAGGCTTTTTTACTCATGCCGAGTTTGTCATAAATGACATCAGCATCAGTTTTGTCATGTAGTGGTAAAAAACCATTAGCGCTACGCAATTTATTAATGATCAAACGGGCATTTTTATCTAGCTCGTCTTTATCACCTTTTTGCAGTACAAGATCAATTTTGCCATCACTGCGAATCGTTTTGATATAACCAGTCACTTTTTGACCAAATCGCAATTTTTGGAAAACTTCATTAGTGTAAATTACGCCCCAATGCAGGTTATTAATAATGGCTTTGTAACCCAACTCTGTAGTGCCACCGATGATTAAATTAACCTGTTCACCTTCGGTATAATGCGCTTCTGTTTTATCGACAAACTTATCCAGTTTTGACGATGCCATAATACGTTCGTCGGCATGGTTAGCATGGACATAAACTAAATATGAGTGGCCTTCTTCTGCCGGTTTATGTTGCTCGCCAAAAGGGAGTAGTAAATCTTTGTCTAAGCCCCAATCTAAAAATGCGCCGAATGGGCCCGTGGCGATTACTTTTAAATAAGCATATTCACCCACTTGAGCTAACGACTTTTGGGTAGTAGCAATCACAATGTCTTCAGAGTCTAGGTAAAGAAACACATCTACCATATCACCGACATTACAACCGGTAGGGACAAATTTATTAGGAAGCAAGACTTGTCCAAGCTCTTGAGCATTTAGATAAACCCCAAAATTAACTTGTTTAACAACTTCTAATGAATAACGTTTACCGATTTGTATCATGAATGACTCTACTTTAATTTAAAATGAAAAAGATGATCTTAAGAAAAACACGTAATTATACACGTAAATTAAGCTCACGTTGTGCCAATTAAGCGCTATCGAAAATCATTTAGGCTTATCGCCTTGTTTGTTGAGGTTTATGACAACAATTGTAGATGATTTTTTATAGTAATTAATCGGTAATTAACTTGCATTACGCCGCATAGCAGGTTTTAATTGCGCCGTTTTTATAAAGGCTAAAAATGTGGTTGGTTAGCAATTAAAAAGTGAACTAACTGCAGGCGTAATCAGTAAAATACTTGTTACAGCAGCGAACTGATGTTCAGCAGCCAAAATTTGCATGCTTTGTGGATTTCTGCGTAAGATGTTCTATATAAGCAGATGCGAAACATGATAACAATGACGATATGATCTCGAGCCAATATATAGGGCCTTCATTTTGTCTGTCACAGGTTTTACAGCCATAATCATAGTGCTGAATAAACCATTTTATTTCTTGGATAGCATTGTTGTGTTATCTGGATTTTTAACAAGCAGAAGCCACTTTTGGTCAACTGCTAACTTTGATACAAATACGGAAAATAATTATGTCTGATTGGTCTATCGAAGATGCTCGCTCGGGTTATAACGTGACTCACTGGAGCCAAGGTTTTTATGGTATTCGTGAAGATGGCGAAGTGACAGTGTCACCTAACCCACAAAATCCTGATCATAAAGTCGGCTTAAATGAACTAGCCAAAAGTATGGTCGAAGCAGGCGTCTCGTTACCGGTATTAGTCCGTTTCCCGCAAATCTTACACCATAGAGTGGAAAGTTTATGCGAAGCATTTAACGATGCAATTAAGAAGTACGATTATCAAAATGATTACTTGTTAGTTTACCCAATTAAAGTAAACCAACAGAAAACGGTAGTTGAAGAAATTTTAGCTAGCCAAAAATCTAAAGAAGTCCCTCAGTTAGGACTTGAAGCAGGTAGTAAGCCAGAGTTAATGGCTGTACTTGCCATGGCACAAAAAGCCAGTTCAGTCATTGTATGTAATGGTTACAAAGATAAAGAATACATTCGTTTAGCACTTATCGGCGAAAAGCTTGGCCATAAGGTGTATATCGTTCTGGAAAAAATGTCAGAACTTAAAATGGTATTAATTGAAGCTGAAAAGCTTGGTATTACACCTCGTTTGGGTTTACGTGTGCGTTTGGCTTTCCAGGGCAAAGGCAAATGGCAAGCCAGCGGTGGTGAAAAGTCTAAATTTGGTTTGTCTGCAGCACAAGTGTTGAAAGTTATAGCTGAATTAAAAAGTGCTAATATGCTTGATTCTCTGCAGCTATTACACTTCCATTTAGGTTCGCAAATTGCCAATATTCGCGACATTCGCCAAGGCGTAAGTGAAGCAGGCCGTTTTTACTGTGAATTGCGCCAACTTGGTGCCAGCATTGATTGTTTCGATGTGGGCGGCGGGTTAGCGGTTGACTACGACGGTACTCGTAGCCAGAGCAATAACTCAATGAACTATGGTTTAAATGAGTATGCTAACAATATCGTCAACGTATTAACCGATTTATGTAATGAGTACGAGCAACCAATGCCGCGTATTATTTCTGAATCTGGTCGCCATTTAACGGCGCATCATGCGGTGTTAATTACTGATGTTATTGGTACTGAAGCGTATCAACCAGAAAATATTCAGGAACCAAGTGAAGAGGCGCCGCAATTGCTCCACAATATGTGGCAATCTTGGTTAGAAATCAGCGGTCGATACGATCAACGTGCAATTATTGAAATTTACCATGATAGTCAAAGTGATATTTCTGAAGCACACTCATTGTTTGCTGTGGGTCAATTAAGTTTGGCTGACCGAGCTTGGGCAGAACAAGCTAATTTACGTGTTTGCCATGAAGTGAAGGGACTATTAAGCAACAATAACCGTTATCACCGTCCAGTGATTGACGAATTAAATGAAAAGTTAGCTGATAAGTTTTTCGTTAACTTTTCTTTATTCCAGTCATTACCTGATGCATGGGGTATTGACCAAGTGTTCCCAGTGTTGCCGTTATCGGGTTTAGATAAAGCACCTGAGCGCCGTGCGGTTATGTTAGATATTACCTGTGACTCAGACGGTATTGTTGACCAATACGTAGACGGTCAGGGAATTGAAACTACATTGCCAGTCCCAGCATGGAGTGCCGACAGCCCATATTTGATTGGTTTCTTTATGGTGGGTGCATACCAAGAAATTTTGGGTGATATGCATAACTTGTTTGGTGATACTAACTCTGCTGTTGTACGCATTGATGAGCGTGGATTAAGCCAGATTGAATCTGTTTTAGAAGGCGATACGGTAGCTGACGTTTTACGTTATGTAAACTTAGATGCGGTTGACTTTATGCGCACTTATGAAGAGCTTGTAAATCAGCATATAGTTGAAGAAGAGCGTGCCAGTATTCTAGAAGAGTTACAGTTAGGGCTTAAGGGTTACACTTACTTAGAAGATTTTTAATCTTATCGACTAAGTGATGTTAGCTTGTTATTAAAAAAGCCTAGCGATCTCAGGTCGCTAGGCTTTTAAGTTGCTAACATATTTGTAATTATTCAGGCAGTTCTATTTAAGCCTATTTTATCGTTGGGAAATGCTCATTTAAACAGCTAAACTACGCTTTTTCGCTTTTAACTGCGCATATATGGCTTAACCATGAGACATTACATTTTTATACAAACATCTCTAATTAGAATAAGTGCTGAGTAGTTACACATGTTTTTTGAAGGTTCAGAGAAAAAGTTAGAGATTATTGTTAATGAATCGGCGCCTAAATTACGATCCTTAGATCGAATATTTTGGCTGGGGCTCGTTGCTGCCTCAAATGCAGACATTTTATCTTCCATAAATAATGAATATTGTGATGCTTATTTGCTGAGTGAATCGAGTTTATTTGTTTGGGATGATCGTATCGTTATGCTCACTTGCGGGGCTAGCACGTTGGTAGAATCTGCATGCTACTGCATTGAACATTTAAGTGAACAGGCGATTGCGTACATTTGTTATCAACGCAAAAATGAATATTATGCCCATTTACAAGCAACTTCCTTTACCGATGATGTGTTTAGATTAAGGCAGTTTATTGCTGGACAGGCCTATCGAATGGGTCATTTAGATAGCCATCATCACTATATATTTTCGACCAACAAAGACTATCAAGCTAGCCAGCTTGATACCACCAATGAGCTGCTGATGTACCATATTTCTGGTGCAGTAGCTGATTATTTACGTGGTGAGCAGCAATCAACTGTTCAAATTAGTCAGATGCTGCAACTGGAACAATTATTTAATGGTTTTAGTATTGATCAGTATTTATTCAGTCCGTTAGGTTATTCAATAAACGGTATTCGCGGTGCTGAATATTTTACAATACACATTACACCTCAAGAAAATAGCTCATATGTGAGTGTTGAAACTAACATTGATCTTAGCTCAACGCCGGTTGATGTTTTTGCTGAACTGGTAAGATTATTGCACCCTAGTAGCTGTGACATTATTGGCTTTAATAGTCATATTGCCAATAAACCCTTTTTAAATTATTTGTGTTTAAGCCATTGCGCGATGCCAATCGAGCAAGGTTTCACTATACACTTTAACCACTATCAGCAAGATTGCTCAGAACTGCTGAACCCTACACTATTATAATTATCAACAGTTGCCATCTTTTGATCGTTTATAACTACTTTCGTAGAAAAATTTGATTATTCGTATTATTCAAACCCATGTGGCTATTTACGCCAACCGCTTGATTTCAAACCCGCAGAGTCTGACGCAGACGTTGTTATTGGTTTACCTTTTGATGCCCACACAGATACCGCCAAGGCAGTAAGTACGGTACGACTACGGGACAATGTTTTACTATGCTCTGCGTGAGGGGTTTATTGATGTTGAGCATTCAATGCAAATTGCTATTTGTACTGAATAGCACAAAAAAGGTCATGGCTTTGAAGTGATTCGCCAATAACTTAACGGCTCAACAAATGGTTGAACAGTTAATTATGCGTGTTGGCGATATGCCGTTATACGTCGCATTCGACATTCGACATTCGACATTCGACATTGACTGTTTATGTTTAGACCCAGCTTTTGCAACCGCTACAGCTACGCCCGTTTGTGGTAAGTTCACTAGCGAGATCATTCGTGGCTTACGTGGTTTAAATATTGTCGGCATGGATGTTGTAGAACTAGCACTCTTTTATGATTATACAGATGTTACCCCGCTAGCTGCAGCAACACTGGGCCTTGAAATGCTACAGGTGTGGGCTGAAGGTAAAGGCTTAATTAAAAAGTAATTTCAACTTTGTAATTAAACACATTAGCCAACGAGTTGACGTTGGCTTTTTTGTGTCTGCTCAGCGTAGAATAGGTTCAGCAAGGTTTAATGAGGAACCAATATGAGTGATTTAAGTGATATTCGCCGTGAATATACCCAGGGCGGATTAAGACGAGCGAATTTGCCTGTTAACCCAATGGATCTATTCGAACAATGGATGCAACAGGCAAAAGATGCCCAACTTACTGACCCAACGGCCATGTGTGTCGCGACGGTAGACGAAGATGGCCAGCCATTTCAACGTATTGTGTTATTAAAAAAGTTTGATGATAACGGTTTTGTGTTTTTTACTAATTTAGAAAGCCGCAAAGCAAAACAAATTGCGATTAACAGTAAAGTCAGTTTACTGTTTCCTTGGCATCCACTTGAACGTCAAGTGGCTGTATTAGGGCAAGCGGAGCCATTATCGATGTTGGACGTGGCGAAATATTTTATGTCTAGACCAAAAGACAGCCAAATTGCTGCCTGGGTATCTAAACAATCAAGCAAGATTAGCGCACGACAGGCGTTAGAAGGTAAATTTGCTGAAATGAAAGCTAAATTTGCCCAAGGTGAGGTTCCATTACCTAAGTTTTGGGGTGGATATTTGGTGCGACCAGCTAGCATTGAGTTTTGGCAGGGTGGTGAACATCGGTTACACGACCGATTTATTTACACTAAAACCGATGCGGATTGGAATATTGATCGGTTGGCACCTTAATGAGTGTTAATGAAGTGGAGCATTTTGCGGTGATAACCAATAAAATCTGGGTTGATGCTGATGCTTGCCCCAACCCAGTTAAAGAAATGTTGTTTAGGGCATCTGAGCGTAAATCGGTTCGATTAGTGTTAGTGGCCAATCAAATGATTAAAGTGCCTATTTCGCCCTTAGTTAGCATGATACGGGTGAGTTCGGGTTTTGATGAAGCAGATAACTACATTGTGGAACAAGTCGTCAAAGGGGACTTAGTCGTCACTGCTGATATTCCTCTGGCATCTGATGCGGTTGATAAAGGCGCACTAGTATTAAACCCTCGTGGTACCGTGTATACAGCTGAAAATATTAAACAGATTCTGACGATGCGCGATTTTATGGAAGAAATGCGCAGCAGTGGCATCCATACTGGTGGTCCGAACAGTTTTTCGCAAACGGATAAACATGCTTTTGCACAAGCGTTAGACAAATGGCTGGCTAGATTGATCCCCAGCAAGATATAACCAAAGATTACTCTATACTTATTTATTGTTAATCTTACTTTCTATACAAAGGACTTTACGATGAAAAAATGGTTACCATTATTAGCCGCGAGCTTGCTGAGTACATCAGTGATGGCAGGCGATTGGCAAGTCAATCAAGATCATTCTCGGGTGAGCTTCATTTCGATTAAGAAAGCCGATGTTGCTGAAGTGCATCATTTTAAACAAGTTGCAGGTTCATTAACGGATGCTGGTGCATTTTCTTTATCGATTGATTTAACCAGTGTTGATACCGGAATAGAAATTCGTGATCAACGAATGCAAGCAGTGTTATTTGAAGTGGCACAGTTTCCTAAGTTAACCTTGGATGCAGTGGTTAACCCTAAATTGCTAGCCGGATTAAAAGTCGGTGACACGCTAACGACGCAAGTTGAAGCAACCATTAAGCTACATGGTCAGAAACAACAGAAGAGCTTTGATGTGTTAGTCGCTAAATTGTCGGATAAGAAAATGGTGATTTCAAGCTTAGCGCCAGTGATTGTTCAAGCAAGTGAATTTGGTTTAGTGTCCGGTGTCGAAAAACTTAAAGAAATGGCGGGATTGCCGAGTATCAGCTTAGCGGTGCCAGTGTCATTTGTGCTAACCTTAGCGCAATAGTTATATGTGGTTATTAATGGTTTTCAATCATCAGGTTGAGAGCCATTTCCTGTTAAGTCGTTTTTAAGAAAGGTGGTATGAAATGGTTACTGACAAAGACGGATATATGCATTTAATTCAGTATTTAACTGAACATTTAGGGCTATTTGAGTCGTCTGAGAGTAATGCCGCTGCAACGGAAACTGTCATGGAATTGTTTGAAGAGCAGTTATCTGCTCAGATCATTATGGTATGTGGGCAAAACCCGCAATTATCATTTGCACAACGTAATATGGTTATTCGCGAAATTGACGCAATTGTATATGACTTAGAAGAGATTTTAGCCTCTGTAGCCAATCAACAAGCCACCCCCGAACAAAGCATTTTTATTACTGAGTTTTCAGGACTGATTAAAAATTTATTCGATCAAGAAGTTGATCATTTATTGCAATAAACGTACATAAAACTGGCCGCTACTAAAGCGATTTGTGGATTTTTTGGGATTGATCATGTTTAAAAGAATTGTGATTTCGACTCTGCTGTGTTTGCTTTCTATATCTGTTTTTGCGAGTGATAAAACCGTTTTAAGTCAAGTTGAAACCATGACCGTAGCTAAGTCAGGACTACAATATAATGCTCGCATTGATACAGGTGCCGTGAACACTTCACTGCACGCTGTCAATTTAGAAATCCTTGGCGGTGCATCCAAAAAAATGAAAAGCAATGTTGGTAAAATTGTTGAATTCACTACTGAAAATGAACGTGGTGAGAAAAAACGCATTCAAGCCGAAATTGTCAGTACTTCAAGGGTGAAAAACTCTCAAGGTATTGAAACTCGTTACATGGTGAAGCTTGATATAGGTTTTCCTGATCAATTGCATAATATTCATGTTAACTTACGCGATCGTAGCCACATGAATTACAAATTACTTATTGGGCGTAACTTTTTAAAACATAACTACATTGTGGATGTTTCTGACAAAAAGACCATTGGTCCTTTAGCAGAGCTGAGCATTAAGCAAACTGGCTTAATGTATAATACGCGTATAGATACCGGCGCCGTTGAAAACTCATTACATGCAGTTAATATTCGAGTCGAGAATGAAGACAAAGTGAACATTGAAAATAACATCGGTAAGATGATTACGTTCACCACAGCGAATGAAAAAGGCGAAAAAGCTGATGTTCGCACCAAAATTCGGGGCACATCGTTAATTCGTAATGCACAAGGTACAGAAAGGCGTTACATGGTGAGGTTAAGTGTTGGTGAGCCTCGTCATGAATTTATAGTCGATGTGAATCTTAAAGACCGTACCAAAATGGGTTATAAATTATTAATTGGCCGAAATTGGTTACAAGGTCACTATATGGTTGATGTGTCTAAAAAGCATTAATTGCTTATTATCGGTCAATAACATCAGTCAATAACATCGATCAATAACGCTGGTCAATAACATCGTTCAATAACATCAGCTAACAATACCGCTCAATATGAGCGGTATTTTTTTGGCTTTTTTTCACGCCTAGGTAACCAAAAAAGATCGTAGAAAGAGGTGTGTGAATAAGCGGTAGTTAGGCGCGGTTGTTGACTGAAATTGCTTTTGTATTCACTGCAACATCTTTGCAACCTTATTGTCATCCGTAATCGTTATAGTAAGCGCTGATTGAGCTATGTAGCCTCAACGCGGGATCATAAATGCTTATCAAACATGCGCTTATTTCGCTATCGCTGTTGTCTCAACTTACAACTCGCACACTATTGATTCGTCAATACGGTTTGTTAGCAAAACAATGGCAAGCTTGATATTGATGATTTGAACATAAACGGATCTTTATCTGTTTATTACAACGGTTATTCCGAGCTGAGGTTATACCAAGCAATAAAATATCAATTGAATAATTAAATTAACTCATTGGATTTATGGATAATGAATAGGGGTTCACTATGTTAGTTCAAAAGTCGTTGCTCGCGATATCGATATCATCTTTAATGGTATTCAATGTTGCTGCTCAAGATGTGCTTATTTCAGAGTACATAGAAGGCAGCAGTAATAACAAAGCAATTGAATTGTACAATCCAAGTTCGATAGCGATAGATTTGAGTAATTATGTGTTGTCGTTTTATTTTAATGGCAATACCGCAGCGACAACCAATATTGCATTGGATGGCAATATTGCAGCCAACTCAACGTTTGTTATCGCCGATAATGACGCATCTGCAGAGATCCTTGCGCTTGCTCAACAGACTAGTACTGCGAGCTTTTTTAATGGTGATGATGCCATTGTACTCAGTCACAATAACCTAGTTATCGACTCCCTAGGACAAGTGGGTACAGACCCCGGTTCACAATGGGGAACAGGTGATTTATCGACCCAAAACAATACTCTTCGTCGTGACTCCACTCAATTAATTGCCGATACCATCATTGACGACGAAGTCACATTTACTGGCTGGCAAGGTTTTGCTCAAGATGACATCAGCGATTTAGGTGTTTTCGCGGGTAATGATTCAGGTCCAACAGATCCGGTAGACCCAGTAGATCCAACTGAGGCAATAGAATTTGTCTGTTCACAAAGCGCAGTCGCAATCCATGACATTCAAGGGATGGATGACACAAGCCCTCTAGTGGGTTCAGAAGTGGTGGTTGAAGCGATTGTGACGAGTAATCAACAAGCTGGGCTAAAGGGTATATTTATCCAAATGGCCGACAGCGAAGTTGATGCTGACATTAACACCTCAGAAGGTATTTTTGTTTACAGTGGTAATCAATCACTTGACGTGAATGCCGGTGATAGAATTCGTTTACAAGCTTCTGTTGCCGAATATCAAGGCACAACTCAGTTGTCTAATGTGACTCAATTTGCGTTATGTGGTACTAACCTACCATTGCCTGTGGTTGCTACTGTCACATTGCCGTTAGCCGACAATCAACAACTTGAGCGTGTTGAAGGCATGCGAGTAATATTCGATCAATCTCTGGTGGTCAATGAAGTGTATAACTTAGGCCGTTATGGTGAAGTATCATTAGGCAGTAGTCGCCATTTTATCGGTACTCAAGTTGCTTTACCTGGTGCAGCAGCGCTGGCAGTGACTGAAGCGAATGCCAGAGATAGTATCTTGTTGGATGATGGCTTAACCAGCCAAAATCCTGAACAGATACCTTATCCAGCTCCAGGGTTATCAGCCTCAAATACCTTACGGGTAGGCGATTCTGTTACCGGGCTCGAGGGTATTATGCATTATGGCTTTAGCCAATATCGTGTGATGCCAACTCAAGTGGTCAATGTAGTGCAAAGTAACCCGCGACAATCTACTCCAGAGTTAGCGCTTGGCGCAGATCTTCGTGTCGCCAGTTTCAATGTGCTTAATTATTTCAACGGTGATGGCAACGGCAATGGATTTCCGACTGATCGCGGCGCCGACACATTATCTGAATTTGAGCGTCAACGCGTGAAAATTATCAGTGCAATGCATGCCATTAACGCTGATGTATTTGGTTTAATGGAAATTGAAAATGACGGCTATGGTAGTGATTCAGCCATTAACGACTTAGTCAGCGGATTAAACCAAGCTATGGGAGCGGAGGTATACGCTTATGTTGTGCCTTCAGTGGCACAAATAGGTTCCGATGCAATTGCTGTGGGAATGATCTACCGTGCTGATAAAATCACTCCAACAGGTGATGCTCAAATATTATCTTCAGCTAATTCGCCTGTTGATGGAAATGGCGCGGCATTGTTTGATGACGGTAAAAACCGTCCGATGTTAACGCAATCATTTATGCTCAATGGCCGTGAGGGCAGCATTGTTGTCGCCGTAAACCATTTAAAATCAAAAGGAAGTAGTTGCGACAGTAACAATGATCCTGATTTATTGGATGGCCAAGGTAACTGTAATTTAACCCGTACCCGGGCAACAGATGCTATTGGGCAATGGTTAATGGAGCAGTATCCAGAGCAAAAAATCTTGGTAATGGGTGATTTAAATGCTTATGCCAAAGAAAATCCACTCACTCAACTTGCCAGCCATGGCTATAGCGAATTAAATGAGCATCTTGGCAGTGTTAATTCATACTCCTATGTGTTCTCGGGTGAGTCAGGCCAATTAGACCATGCATTAGCAAACCAAGCGTTATTGGATAATGTATTAGCCATAACGGAATGGCACATCAATGCTGACGAGCCAAGGATCCTTGATTATAACCAAGAGTTTAAATCTGCTGCTCAGATACAAGATTTGTATCAAGCTGATGGCTTCCGCTCTTCAGACCATGATCCTGTGATTGTTTCACTGCAATTTGAGGTGAAAAATGAGCTCCCAATCGCCAGTTTTGATCATCAAATCAATGGTAGCCAACTACAGGTTCAGTCTACCTCTGTTGATAATGATGGTGATATTACGTCATTAGAATGGGATTTTGGTGATGGTACTATCGTTAATGGTACTGTTGCTAATGTAGAAACGGCTTCACATCAATATCTGCAATCAGGTAATTATCAAGTTCAGCTTACTGTTACTGACAATAAAGGTGAGGTTGTGACAACCGTGAAAACCATAAATGTGCTTGTTGAACCGGCTAATATAGCGCCAACTGCACAAATACACTTGGTTAACTTATGGTTTATGAAATTATTTATTTCAACGAGCTATGACCAAGACGGTTTTATTAAACGTCAAAACTGGCTATTTAATAATGGTCGAAAAGCACATGGGCCAATCGCGTTTAGTTTCAGTCGTCGCGATAAAGCTGTGTCACTGACGGTAGTCGATAATGACGATGAAAAAGACACTGCAACACTCAATTTTAGATAGGTAAATATTGTCGATATGTGAATAAATATTCACGAAAAATAATGAGGAAGGCGCAACATGCGCCTTTTTTATTGTGTTTTATCCGCGTAAACCGACCTTTATGATGACTGTTCAACGGCACTAAATTGTTGCATGCAAGCTCAATAGACATTCATCTATTCTCATCATCAGCAGACCGACGATTTTGCTTAGCAAGACTGTTAGCTTATTACTTGTCGTCACCGATACACACTAAGAGGGGTAATTGTAGTTAAATACAACTATTTGCCATTAAATATACCAATAATGACTAGTAAATTTAGACTCGCTAACGTAAAATTTCACTCTTTTATTTTAACCCCAGTTTTGATGGTTTATTTGTCATAATAAGCGTCAAACTACCGCGTCGTCACTCACTACCGAGTTATCACTTTTGTGTACTCGCATAGCCGACAAGACGCCCAATCGCATTTAAATGCAAAAATGCAGTGGATGATAACATGCAGCAGTTAACCGAGATCGTAGAACAAGCCTTAGAAGTCATTGATAAGGCCAGTGATCTAAAGACATTGGATGATATCCGTGTCGATTACCTTGGTAAAAAAGGTAAAATCACTGACATGATGAAAATGATGGGATCATTAAGTGCAGAAGAAAAACCTGCCTTTGGTGCCGCAGTCAATCAAGCTAAACAAGCCGTTCAACAGCAGTTGACTGAGCGTATTGACGGATTAAAAGCATCTGAGTTAGAAGCCAAATTAATTGCTGAAAATATTGATGTGACTTTACCTGGTCGTACCTTAGATATCGGTGGTTTACATCCGGTTACGCGTACTATCGAACGTATTGAAACCTTCTTTGGTGAGTTAGGCTTTGTTGTTAAGCAAGGTCCTGAAATCGAAGATGATTTCCATAATTTCGATGCGTTAAATATTTCTGAGCATCATCCTGCTCGTGCTGATCATGACACTTTTTACTTTAATCCTAAAGTGATGTTACGCACCCAAACATCGGGCGTACAAATTCGCACGATGGAACATGAAAAGCCGCCACTTCGGATCATTTCTCCAGGCCGTGTTTATCGTAATGATTACGACCAAACTCACACGCCAATGTTCCACCAAGTTGAAGGGTTAATGGTTGCTGAAAACGTTAACTTTGCCGAGCTTAAGGGCATTTTGCATGATTTTTTACGTAACTTCTTTGAAGAAGACTTAGAAGTACGTTTCCGCCCATCTTACTTTCCATTTACAGAACCTTCAGCCGAAGTAGACGTGATGGGAAAAAACGGTAAGTGGTTAGAAGTATTAGGCTGTGGCATGGTACATCCAAATGTATTGCGCAGTGTGGGTATTGACCCTGAAAAATACTCTGGTTTTGCTTTTGGTATGGGTGTTGAGCGTTTAACCATGTTGCGCTACGGCGTAAATGATTTACGTGCCTTCTTCGAAAACGATTTACGTTTTCTTAAGCAATTCAAATAACGGAGCAAAAAGTAGATGAAATTCAGTGAATCTTGGCTTCGTGAGTGGGTTAACCCATCAGTAAGTCGTGACGCATTATCACACCAAATCACCATGGCCGGTCTTGAAGTTGACGGTATTGATGCCGTAGCTGCCGATTTTAGCGGTGTTATTATTGGCGAAGTGGTTGAATGTGGCCAACACCCAGATGCAGACAAATTACGCGTCACCAAAATCAATGTTGGCGGCGATGAGCTTATCGACATTGTTTGTGGAGCACCAAACTGCCGTTTAGGCTTAAAAGTGGCTGTAGCAATGGTTGGCGCTGTGTTACCTGGCGATTTTAAAATTAAAAAAGCCAAGTTACGTGGTCAACCGTCAATGGGCATGTTGTGCTCGTATGGCGAGTTAGGTATGGACATCGAAAGTGATGGCATTATCGAATTACCACAAGATGCGCCTTTAGGCGTCAATGTGCGTGAATACTTGCAATTAGATGACGCCATTATTGATGTTGATTTAACGGCTAACCGCGCTGATTGTTTAGGCATGGCAGGGCTTGCACGTGAAGTGGGTGTATTAAATCGCCAAGCAGTGACAGAGCCTTCCTGGGAAGCGGTAACGGCCACTATCGACGCGCCGTTTAGCATAAATGTTGTTGCACCAGATTTGTGCCCACGTTACTTAGGCCGTGTGGTTAAAAACATCAATGTTAAGGCTACTACGCCATTATGGATGCAAGAAAAATTGCGTCGTAGTGGTATTCGCTCAATCGATCCCATCGTTGATATCACCAACTATGTGTTGATCGAATTTGGTCAGCCAATGCATGCGTTTGATTTAAATGCTTTAAACGGCGGTATTACCGTGCGTTTAGCTGATGGTGTTGAAAAGCTAACCTTACTGGATAGCAACGAAATTACCGTTCCAAGCGATACCTTAGTGATTGCAGACGACAAACAAGCGGTTGCGCTTGCGGGTGTGTTTGGCGGCGAAAGTACCGGTGTGAATGAAAACACCCAAGACATTCTTTTAGAGTGCGCTTTCTTTGCACCATTAGCCATCATGGGTAAATCTCGTCGCTTAGGCTTACACACAGACGCGTCACACCGTTTTGAACGTGGTGTAGACCCTGAGTTGCAACATAAGGTTATGGACCGCGCTACACGCCTTGTATTAGATATTTGTGGTGGTGAAGCCGGGCAGGTGATTGAAGCCGTGTCTACTGAGCATTTGCCCGCAGCCGCTAATATCACTTTGCGTCGTAGCAAGTTAGATAAAAGCTTAGGCCACTTTATTCCAGATTCTGACGTGGTTGAAATTCTAGAACGTTTAGGTTTTAGCGTGCAGACCAGCGGTGATGTATGGCATGTGACAACGGCTACCTATCGCTTTGATATGGCGATTGAAGAAGATTTAATCGAAGAAGTCGCCCGCATTTACGGCTACAACAACATTCCTAATATCGCCCCTCAAGCGGTGTTAAGCATGCCAGATCACAAAGAAGCGGATATTTCGTTAAAACGTGTGCGCAGTATATTTGTGGCTCGTGGTTTCCAAGAAGCGGTGACCTACAGCTTTGTCGACCCTAAGATGCAGAACATTGTTCATCCTGGCGAAGAAGCCATGGTATTGCCTAACCCGATTTCTGTCGAAATGTCAGCAATGCGCTTATCAATGTTTACTGGATTATTGACCGCAGTAGGCTATAACCAGAGCCGTCAGCAAAATAGAGTACGTTTATTTGAGACCGGTTTACGCTTTGTTCCTGATGCACAAGCAGATTCTGGAGTTCGTCAACAAGCTATGCTGGGCGCGGTTATTTCCGGTGTTCAAAACGAAGAACATTGGTCAATGGAATCGAAAACTGTCGACTTCTTTGATTTAAAAGGTGATTTAGAAGCAATAATCGGCTTGACAGTTGCCTCTACAGAATTTAGCTTTAGAGGGGCAACACATCCTGCGCTGCATCCAGGTCAATGTGCTGAAATATTACGAAATAATCGAGTCATTGGTTACATCGGTGCTATCCATCCTAGTTTGGAAAAGCCGTTTGGACTCAATGGAAAAACAATTGTTTTTGAGTTAGAACTGGATGCATTATTGCACGCCCGTTTGCCGCTAGCCCAAGCTGTATCTAAGTTTCCTGCCAATCGTCGCGACATCGCGGTAGTAGTAGATGAAACAGTTTCTGCAACTGATGTTATGAATTTGATAAGAAAAGTTGGCGAAAATCAGTTGGTTGGCTTAAACTTGTTCGATGTATACCAAGGTAAAGGTGTTGAGCCAGGCAAAAAGAGCCTAGCCATCGCACTTACGTTACAAGACACTACTCGTACACTTGAAGATAAAGATATTACTGAGACCATGGAATCAGTGGTATCGGCTCTAAAGACCGAGTTCAACGCATCGTTGAGGGATTAAAGTATGGCACTTACCAAAGCCGAAATGGCAGAACATCTTTTTGAAACATTGGGTATTAACAAACGTGTGGCTAAAGAGATGGTTGAGTCTTTTTTTGAAGAAATTCGTGAAGCACTCGAAAGTGGTGAGCAGGTCAAGTTATCTGGCTTTGGCAACTTTGACCTTAGGGACAAGAATCAAAGACCGGGAAGGAACCCGAAAACTGGTGAAGATATTCCGATTTCTGCACGCCGTGTTGTTACCTTCCGTCCTGGACAGAAGTTAAAATCACGTGTCGAAGCGGCAAACTCGGGTAAAAAATAGTTCACTAGTTAATACGCCAATCCGAACGGATCTGTATTACGAAGAGCCACTCTTAATTGAGTGGCTCTTTTGTTTTTGAATTTGGTGAATGTAACCCACCGTTTGCTGCATCAGCTTGATATTGGCATGGTAACCAGTGTATTCGATAAATCTTGCCCAGGCTGTTCTAAAATAGGTGTGAGTAAGCTGTGCAACAAAGACGTTTGCTATTGTCTGGTATAATTTCTGTTTCACACTCATTAATCACTAGTATAATGCCTTCGTTATAATATGATTTTTTACCGTGGGTCACGGTCAGTTTATTTGGAGTTTCTTTTGGCACGACAAGCAAAATATTTTGATACTCGCTTTAATAAATCACTATTGCATCCTCGTTACTGGGGAACATGGCTAGCTATCGCTGTGTTGTTTCTATTTGGCGTACTTCCCGCAAGCGTAAGAGATCCCATTGCGAGACTATTGGCTCGAGTCGTGATGAAAGTGGCCAAAAAACCATTGCGAATAGCAAAGGTGAACATTACCCATTGTTTTCCAGAAAAATCAGCTGAACAAGTCGATGAATTAATCAAAAAAAATGTTGAGACATTTGTCATTACTTTATTATCGCAAGCAGAGCTGCTTATTCGTTCTACCGCGCACCTTAAACGACGTATTCAACTTAACGGTTTTGAGCATGTTAAAGCAGCTCGCGATGCTAAGCAGCCGATTATTTTCATCATGCCGCATGTATGGCCGATGGAGTACGCAGGTCTTCGTATTAACATGGAAATACCTTTAGTGACTATGGCTAAGGCTCATCGCAATGGGTTATTTAATTGGTTTAGTAACCGGATGCGCAGCAGTCAAAATGGTCGCGTGTATATGCGTGAAGCAGGCATCAGAGCATTGTTAGCAGAGTTAAAAAATGATAACAGTTTTTTCTATTTACCAGATGAAGACTTAGGCCCTGAACAGAGTGTGTTTGCACCTTTTATGGGTACTGTTAAAGCGACATTACCCGTAGTAGGGCGCTTAGCTCAAGCCGGCAACGCACAAGTTATGCCTGTTAAAATAGGATACGATCAACAAGCTAAACAATTTATTATGACAGTGATGCCAGCGGTGAATCCTGATGAAATGATTGGCAAAGAAAACGAAGCTATCGCATTAAACAAAGTGGTTGAACAAGTCATTAATGCTTATCCAGAGCAATATATGTGGTTTTTGAAATTACTTAAAACTCGTCCTCCGGGCGAGCAAGAATTTTACTAAAATATAACGACTACTATGATATGAACACAATAATAATAAGAGGTTTATATGGATTTTAATGAGTTATTAGCGGCTTTATCGTTTGTGGTGTTCACTTATGATAATCATCACATCACCTTATTGCAGCTGTTGCAAGTGCCTCTCTACATATTTTTAGCGTGGTTTATTATCACTCGTGTTGGGCGATTGATTGTTAAAGCACTAAAACGTCGAAAAGTGGGCGCAGATGCAATTCACTTGTTCACTCGCATGTATTTTATTATCAGTATTGCGGTGCTGGTGTTTACCAGTATGGAAATTTTAAATATTCCATTAACGGCATTTGCGTTTGTGTCTGGTGCGATAGCCATTGGGGTCGGTTTTGGTGCACAAAACATTATCAATAACTTTATCAGTGGTTGGATTTTAATGTGGGAACGGCCAATCCGTATTGGTGACTTTTTAGAAGTCGGTGAAGCCCGTGGAGTAGTGGAATGTATCAATACTCGCTCAACCTTGATACGCCGAAATGACGGGGTGCACATGCTAGTGCCTAACAGTCAGTTACTGGAAAATACCGTAACTAATTGGACCTTGATCGATAAAAATGCACGTACATTTGTTCGTGTAGGTGTCGCTTACGGTTCGGATGTGATTAAAGTGCGTGAGCTGATTTATCAAATTATTGCTGAACGGGATGATATTCTGCCGCAACCTAAACCTTCTGTCTTATTTGAGGACTTTGGCGACAACGCATTGATTTTCGACTTAATATTCTGGGTCAGTGCAGTGTCAGAAACGGATATCCGCCGCCGTCGTAGCGAAATTCGCTTTAGAATGTATGAACTATTTAACGAGAATAATGTGGTGATAGCATACCCACAACGTGATTTGCATGTTAATGGTAATTTGACGATAACTCAAAGTCATAAAATGTAAATAAAACCATTTTTATATCAATGTATATCAACAAAAAAGACGCCGTAGCGTCTTTTTCTATTTAATGCAGAAGGACTCGAAAACTACTTGGCTTTATTGTGACGATCTAATAAGTTTTTATTAATATCAGCCATTGATAAGCCTTGGTCTTCAAGTAACACGATTAAGTGATACATCAAATCAGAGGCTTCATTCACAAGCTCCTCTTTATCATGAGTCGCAGCAGCAAGCGCAGTTTCTAAACCTTCCTCACCGACTTTTTGCGCAATACGCTTAGTACCACGTTCAAATAGCGAGGCAGTATAGCTTGACTCAGCACTTTGGCCTTTACGTGAAATAATCAACTTGGTTAGATTATCGATAAAAGGATGCGCGTTACCATCTTTCCAGCAGCTTTCTGTCCCAGTGTGACAAGTTGGGCCGTTAGGAATAACTTGAACTAGAAAACTGTCGTTGTCGCAATCTTTGTCGATAGCAATGAGATCAAGCGTGTTGCCTGAGGTTTCGCCTTTGGTCCATAAACGTTGTTTAGAACGACTAAAAAAAGTGACTTGTTTGGTGGCTAAGGTTTTCTCTAATGCAGCTTGGTCCATGTAACCTAGCATGAGGACTTTGCCCGTTAGGTGGTGCTGTACAACCGCTGGGATCAAGCCTTGTTGCTTGTCCCAATCTACGCCTGTGCTATCAAATTTGATGTCTGTCATCTGTAATCTCTTTTTGGGTAAGGCTATTTTCTAGTTTCGTAAAAGTCTAAGCCTATAAACGAATCGCGATGTTATTGGCGTGCAAGTATTGTTTTAACTCACCAATATCAATGATGCCTTTATGAAATACGCTTGCTGCTAATGCGGCATCAACCTTGGCAAGTTCAAACACTTCTTTAAAGTGCTCCATGGTGCCCGCACCGCCAGAAGCAATTAACGGTACATCGCAAATGGCGCGTACAATGCTGAGTTGTTTGATGTCATAACCACCGCGCACGCCGTCTTGGTTCATGACGTTCAATACAATCTCGCCACAACCGCGTTTTTGCACTTCTTCAACCCAATCCTGAGTATACCATTGAGTGTCTTTGGTAGCGGCTTCATCCCCGGTAAACTGTTTTACTTTGTAACTATCGCTGACAGCATCGTAAAATGAGTCAATGCCGATAACGATACACTGGCGGCCAAACTCATCTTGTAGGCGTGATATTAAACTCGGGTCGCTTAATGCAGGCGAGTTAATCGATATTTTATCAGCACCAAAGGCGAGTTTTTCGCGTGCCTGCTCGATGGTTTTAATGCCCCCGGCGACACAAAACGGAATATCAATTTGTTCAGCTACGCGGCTAACCCAAGATTTATCGATAACGCGGTCGTGCGCGCTGGCGGTAATGTCATAAAACACTAACTCATCAGCGCCTTCTTCTGCATAACGGGCGGCGAGGGGAACGATGTCTCCAACAATCTCGTGATTGCGAAACTGCACCCCTTTAACCACTTTACCTTCGCGTACATCAAGACACGGAACTATGCGTTTGGCCAGCATTGTATTGCCTCCTTCACGGTAAATTGGTTAATCAGTAAAGCTTTACCGATAATAATGCCCGATGCTTTGCTGTCGCGTACAGCGGCAACATTGTCAAGTGTTGCAATGCCACCAGAGGCTTGCCAAAGGATATGGGGATACGTTGCGGCAAGTTCTGTGTAGAGCTCGGTATTGGCGCCTGTTAAGGTGCCATCACGGCTGATATCAGTCACTAAAGCATGCTTAAGACCGACGGTTTCAAATTCAGCCACTAACGACTCTAATGACTTACCGCCACCCGATTGCCAGCCCGATACCGCGACAATTTTGTCGCCGTTATCGTTAATATTGACATCAAGAGCCAAACAAATGGCATCGCTGCCGTATTTTACAAACCAACTTTTGACCAGTTCAGGCTCTTTGACTGCAAGAGAGCCTATCACCACACGTTTAACACCAATGGCTAATAATTCCGCGACTTGCTCTTCGCTGCGAATACCGCCGCCGACTTGAATATCAACATCAAGTCCCGCAGCAAGTTCAGCAATTAATTGAGTTTGGCGTTTATTAGGATCTTTAGCACCCGTTAAGTCAACGATATGCAGCAATTTTGCCCCTTGGGCTTGATAAGACTGCAATTGTACCAGTGGACTTAAGTCAAAGGTGGTCTGTTTGTCATAGTCACCTTGGTACAAGCGCACCACTTGGCCGTCAATTAAATCAATGGCAGGAATAATCACTGTGGTGTCCCCATGTTTAAGAAGTTCTGTAAAATTTGTGCGCCTACTTTGGCACTTTTTTCTGGGTGGAATTGCACCCCAAAAAAGTTACCTTTACCAATGGCGGCACTGAATGACTCGCCATAAGTGCTGCTGGCTAGGGTGTACTCACTGATTGGCGCACGGTAGCTGTGAACAAAATACACGTAGCTGCCATTTTCAATGCCAACAAATAATGGGTGATCGCTCACCTCTATTTGATTCCAGCCCATGTGTGGCAGCGGTAAGCCTTTACTGTCTAGGTCGCCAATGTCTGTCGGCACTAATCCTAGACAGGTGATATTTTGCTCGCTGCGGCCGCCATGTTCATTAGACAATGATGCCAGCATTTGCATGCCTAAACACACGCCCATAACAGGTTGCGTTAAGCTTTTAATTAGCTCGATAAGGTTCTTTTGTTTTAGGGCATCCATGGCCGCACCAGCGGTGCCAACACCCGGTAGTACCACTCTTGCGGCGCTGCGGATGACATCAAAGTCAGCACTGACTAAGACATTGGCATTCAGGCGCTCAAAAGCAAACCGTACAGAGCTTAAATTGGCACAGCCGGTATCAATAATCACGGTAAGATCATTGGTAGCGTTTGAAGTATTCGATACTTGTGTCACATGAACTCCTTACAGCACACCTTTGCTTGATGGCAGTATGTCACCTTCGACTTTCACCGCTTGGCGAAGCGTACGGCCTAACACTTTAAACAGTGCTTCTACTTTGTGGTGATCGTTATCGCCTTTCGATCCAATGTGTAAAGTGCAACGTAGGCCATCAGCGAATGAGCGGAAGAAGTGAGGCACCATTTCGATAGCCATTTCACCGACCATTTCGCGATCAAAGTCAGCATTGAATTTTATGAATGGACGACCAGAAATGTCCATTAAACATTCGCCACTGGCTTCATCCATAGGTAAGCTAAAACCAAAACGAGCGATACCGCGCTTGTCGCCTAATGCCTGGCGAATGGCATCGCCAATAGCGAGGGCCGTGTCTTCTACGCTGTGGTGGTCGTCAATTTCTAGGTCGCCGTCAACATGCACGTCCATTTTAAAATTACCGTGGGTTTGAATTTGATCCAGCATATGGTCAAAAAAGCCAATCCCGGTTTCAATCTTACCTTTGCTTTGGTTGTCTAAGTCGATGGTGACTTTGATGTCGGTTTCTTTGGTGGTACGCACTACCGTTGCCACGCGACCTTTACTTAATAAAGCGCTGGTTATAGCGTCCCAGTCGAGTGTTTGACGATTATATTTAAAGCTTTTAATGCCCATGGCATTAGCGAGCTCAACGTCAGTTTCACGATCGCCAATTACTGCGGATTCAGTAAAATCTACTTTACCCTGGGTTAAGTAGTCTTTTACTAAGCCAAGTTTAGGCTTACGACAGCTGCAGTTTTCATCATTAAAGTGTGGACAGATAACCACATCGTCAAAAACGACACCTTGGCTTGAAAAAATTTGCATCATCATGTCGTGCGGGGCATCAAAGTCTGCTTTTGGAAACGAAGGTGTGCCCAAACCGTCTTGATTGCTGACCATGACTAAACGGAAACCGGCTTTCTGCAATTTAAGTAACGCTGGGATCACTTGTGGTTCAAACTCTAATTTAGCCAAACTATCGAGTTGTTTATCGATGGCTGGCTCTTCAACTAATGTACCGTCGCGGTCGATAAAAAGGATTTTCTGTTTCATGCTAACTACCTTAATGGTGATATCTAATTCTTATTTATGATGTATAGGGTATTGACCGATATGCAACGTGCACTAACGCACTAACGCATTAACCAAATAACTGAATAATCACATCGGTTTGTTTGGCTGATGTAAAGCTAAAACGAATCGCATCAGCAAGGCGTGGGTCTTTGTATGCTCGAGCAACCACGCCGGAATCGCTTAATCGTTTAGCGGCTGCTTGTACATCGTCAAATTGGGCTAAAACATAGTTACCGTTGGCAGGTAACACCTTAGCGCCATAGGCTGTTAATGCAACGCTTAAGCGTTTGCCTTGTTCAATTAAACTGGCGACTTGAGTTCGCATAGTGTCAATGCCAGCAGGACTTAACGCTTTTACCGCAAGGTCTGACACCGGTAATGGCACCGGGTAAGGGGCGATGACTCGCATGACTAAGTCAATAATGTCATCACTGGCGAGCATAAAGCCACAACGTGCACCTGCTAAAGCAAATGCTTTTGATAATGTGCGCAACACCACAAGGTTAGGGTAGGCGCCAAGTAAATCTGCCACGCTGTAGTCTGGGCAAAACTCAATGTAGGCTTCGTCTACCACCACAATAGCTTTAGGTGCTGCGTTAATAGCTTGTTCAATTTTGTCTTTTGCAATCACGGTGCCGGTTGGGTTATTTGGGTTACAAATAAATACAATTTTGGCATTGCCGATTTGTGTTGGCCACGCATCCGGTAACTGATATTCATCGGTTAAACTTAACGCTGTGACAGCTACATTAAAGGTTGCAGCACTAATTGAATACATTCCATAAGTTGGACCAAAACAAGCAATACTGTCGACGGCAGGGATACAAAATGTACGAATGAGTAATTCGATCGCTTCGTCGGCACCGCGACTGGCAATAATATTACTTGCCTTAACGCCTGAATAACGGCTGTAAGCATTGATGAGTTCAGCAGGTTGGCATTCTGGGTAACGATTCACTTTATCAAGCGGGCTATTATTGAATGGCGATTCATTGGCGTTAATCCAAATATCACCGCGACCACCAATTCGTCTGGCACTTTGATAGGGTGTTAATGTCAATAATTCGGGTCTAGCCAACTGCTTTGGATCAAAAGACGCTGCTACGGTCTGGCTCATGGCGGTGTTCTCTACTTTCTACTCTAATAGGGTGCTAACTAGCTCTTAGCTATAGCGCTGACATACTATTTACTGCTAACGACTAAAAACTGGCTAAACGAATGGCGATAGCATTTTTATGTGCATCTAATAATTCATTTTCTGCCAACACCATCACAGTGTTACCTAAAGTTTTAAGCCCTTGTTGGCTGAGCTCTTGCACTGTAAATCGTCGACTAAAATCGGCTAATGACAAACTTGAAACTGAACGGCTATAACCATAAGTCGGTAAAACATGGTTAGTACCGCTAGCATAATCGCCCACAGACTCTGGGGTATAAGCGCCTAAAAAGACGGAGCCGGCACCGCGAACTTGCCTAAGCACGTCACGTGGGGCAGTAGTTTGAATAATTAAATGTTCTGGGCCATACAAATTAGATACTTTTGCAGCTTGCACCATATCGCTAACAATAATACTGCGGCTGCATTCTAGCGCTTGTGCGGCGATGTCTTTACGGCTCAACTGTGCTAATTGTTCAGTTAACGCTTGGTTGACTTGCTCTGCCAGTGTTAATGAGTCAGTCACTAACATTACTTGCGAGTCAACACCATGTTCTGCTTGGGATAATAAATCGGCCGCAACAAAACCAGGATTTGCATCTTTGTCGGCAATCACTAACACTTCAGACGGACCTGCAGGCATGTCTATTGACACACTAATACGGCTGTCCTGTGACACTAATCGTTTTGCTTCAGTCACATAACGATTACCCGGACCAAATATTTTATCTACGTTCGGCACCGACTCTGTCCCAAATGCTAATGCCGCAATGGCTTGGGCACCACCCACCTGGAAAATATCAGTAATACCACAGACATTGGCGGCATAAATAATCGCATCATTAATCGGCGGTGGACTGACTAACACACGCTTTTCGCAACCGGCAATTCTTGCTGGTAACGCCAACATCATTACTGTGGATATTAATGGAGCTGTACCACCGGGAATATATAAGCCGACTCGCTCGATGGGTTCACTGCGCAATTCACAACGAATTCCCGCTTGAGTTTCTATATCAACACCCTGAAACACCTGCGCCTTGTGAAAGGTTTCAATGTTGTTCACCGCTTGCGCAACAGCTTGTTTGACGTCGTCACCTACACGTGCACATGCTGCCGCAATGGCGTCAGTTGATAATGCGAGCTCAGTCAGTTCAACACCGTCAAATTGCTTGTTATAAGCCAGTAATGCGCTATCACCTTGAGCGTTGACTTGCTCAATAATGTCACGAACACGTTGCTCTACACTTGCATCACCAATTAATGGCGAACGCGCTAACGTTTGTCGTTGTTGTTCAGTAGATAAAGAAGCCCAATCGAGAATTTGCATTTGTGTTACCCCATCATTTTTTCAATAGGCATGACCAGAATTGAGCTTGCACCTAGTGCGGTTAATTCTTCCATAGTGTCCCAGAATAAATCTTCTGTGCTTACTACGTGAATTGCCACACGATTAGTGTCGTCATTAAGTGGTAATACGGTTGGGTTTTCAGCGCCTGGGAGTAGGGCAACGATTTGATCTAACGTTTCAATTGGAGCGTGCAATAAGATGTACTTACTTTCACGGGCACGGATAACGCCATTAATACGCGATAAGATTTTGTTGATTAGAGCTTGTTTTTCAGTAGATTGAGTTTTGTTTGATTGAATAATGCAAGCCATTGAGCGGTAAATGACTTCGGTTTCATACAAGCCGTTCGCTTCAAGGGTTGCACCGGTCGAGACTAAATCACAAATGCCATCTGACAATCCTGCCCGTGGCGCGACTTCAACAGAACCTTTAAGCATACAGTCGCTGTAGTTAATGCCTTTTTCTAGCATAAAACGGCGCAGTAAGTTCGGGTAAGATGTCGCGATGCGCAGACCTTCTAGTGAGTTGGCATCTTTATATTCAAACTCATTAGGTACCGCAAGTGATAAACGACATGAACCAAAATCTAATTCACGTAATTTAGTGCATTCAGCCGGTTTACCTGCTAGTTGGCGCTCTATTTGTTCTTCTTCTAGAACGTTTTCACCGATAATACCTAGGTCGACAACTCCATCCATTACTAAGCCTGGAATATCATCATCACGAACGCGTAATAAGTCGATTGGCATGTTGTCTGCGTGTGCAATCAAGCGTTGCTCATTAACGTTAAATTTAACGCCACAGCTTTTCAGCAATTGTTGAGATTCTTTAGATAAACGGCCTGATTTCTGGATGGCTATACGTAAACGCTTTGACTCACTCATGTGATAATTCCTTATGTATTAAATATAAAATGTGTAAATTTAACTGCTTAAATAAAAATAAAAATTTAGAAACAAAAAACCCCTGAAATTCCTTCCAGGGGTTTATGTGAATAATTGTTCACCACCAGAAGGATATCGTCCTTCGGCAGTTAGCATCCGAAGGCTACCGCATATGGTGATGATGGTGGATTGTAGTCACTTGGATGTTCATTTCAGTACTCTTTATTTGATATTAGTAAATCAGTTCAAATGAGAGATTATGCACTCATCTGATGTCGTGTATATCGACTTGCAGTTAACTTAACCGCATTTATGCTTGTTTGCAAGAGCGGATAAAGCATTAATGTTATTTAATTACCATATTTTTTGCATAAGATATGCTTTCTTGTCTGTTTGTGATCATTAGAGCCGATTAAGAAAGCGTTAACAACACAACTGCTTAATATTTTAGCTATCAATGCCCTTGGGGATTAACCTCTACTTGTTGTTTGTCAATAAATGACTTTGAGAACTCAATAAATACAAAGGGTAGACCGTTAGCGTAATGACGCCTCCCATTTGGCACTCTATATCACTTAGGTTAATGATACCGTTTAATGGCTTGATTCTTATGCAACAAGAGCCGTGTGCTAGTCGATTATTCAAGGGATAAATGATGTTTTAGTGTGATGAAACTTGTTCCTTTAGTCTTTATGAATCGCAATGTTTAAATCATATCGTTATAAGCCATTGAGTTTATTGGACGCTACTTATAAGCTGGCGTGTATTACGCTTTATTAATTTAGCTAACTTCTCGAGGTACGCACAGTATGAAGACCATTGATGTAGTGGCGCTTAGAGATGTTATGGACTTAATGCTCGATGCAGTTTGTGTGGTTGATAAAGCAGGAAATTTTGTGTTTGTTAGTGCTGCATTTGAAGATATTTTTGGATACTCTCCTGACGAAGTGATAGGCAAACCTATGCTTGACCATGTTTATCCTGAAGACGGTATAAAGACACTTAAAGTCGTTGAATCATTGCTGAGTGGCAAAAAACTACCTCGTTTTGAAAATCGTTGGGTTCGTAAAGATGGCAAAATAATTGATATTCTTTGGTCGGCACGATGGTCTGAAGATCACCAGTTTAGAATTGCAGTTGCTCACGATATTACTGAACGAAAATTAATGGAGCAGCAACTTCATTACATTGCAGGACATGATCCATTAACAGAATTACCTAATAGAGCATTGTTGTTTGGGCGTTTACAAACATCGCTTGGACTGGCGCGTCGCGAAGGCTCTCATCTTTCTTTGTTATTTATCGACATTGATGGGTTTAAACATGTTAATGACAGCTATGGGCATCTTGTTGGTGACAAGCTACTTAAGAATATCGCTCAGCGTTTGCGTGATTGCGTTCGTAAATCAGATACGGTTGGACGTTTTGGTGGCGATGAATTTGTCGTTGTACTAAATGGTATTGATTCAGTTGATAGTGTGTTGTTTATTGCAGAGAATATTCGACTTGAACTGGAGAAAACTTATCAATTTGATAGCCTTAATTTGCAACTTTCACCGAGTATTGGTGTCGCTCGTTATCCCGATAATGGTGCTGATGAGCAGCAATTAATTCAATATGCAGATCAAGCTATGTATAGAGCAAAAAATGCTGGAGGGAACCGGATCGATACTGGTGTAGACCATCTTAAGTAGGGTTACGGTTTAGGGCCTGTTGATCTTTCAAGGCTGTTTTTGCAAAGATAAACAGGCCCTCGTCATTAGCTCAAACTTTAACAAGAGTTATGTAACGAAATAGCCGTTCATCATTAATGGTCACCAGAACTATGGTTAACGATATGTTCTGCGCATAAAAACATAATGTACTCGATAGCTTTTAATATGATGATGTATTCATCTAGTTGTACAGATTAGGAAGAACATTTTAGTATGCGAAAAACCGATAAAAAAATCGATAATAAATTAAGAGAGGGGTTAACCGTCGTATGCGAACATGCACTGGATAGCTATCCTGGTTTTGCATGGATTACGCACGTCGTTGATTACACGACATTCCCCAAGAGCTTACGAATTATTTGTATATTTGATACTGAAACACAACTAACGCAATTTAATCAAAGTGGTCATAAAGCGCTACTGTTAACGCTAATTCAACGCACCCTTGCTCAATACCAGATTGATCTCAAAGATATTAATCAACATGTTAGCTTTGATACTGAAACTGCTTGTGATCAGCAACATCATGGTAATTGGGCGTTGCGATTACATAATGCCAGTAGTATCGATAAAAACGGGCTATCTAAGCTGCACTAACGTTGCATTGGGATTTTGTTTACGCTCTTGATATTTAATGTTAATTTTTTAACCGTTAACTCATTAGATTAAAGTTCTGTTGGTGATTATAAAAATGCAGTACATGGGCAAGCTCGTAATCTGCTTTGTTTAATTCACCATAAGCAAAATGTGGTGCCAAATCAGTTTTATATTGTTGAAAATCTTTTAAAGATTGTATCAGCCTAGCGAGTGCTTGATTAACATCAACACTGCGGTCTAACTCTGGCGCAGCAGGGATTGGTTCGGCTAAGTTATGAGACATTGCGCCTTTAGTGGCAAATACGGTGAATGCCAGCGCCCCGACAGTTTGTTTAAAGAGTGCTGATTTATGCTCTGGAAACCCGCTCATTGAAAATTCAACACTTTGCGCGCAATGTGTAAACACTTCAGCACTGTTCCACTTGCCAGTGCTTAAACCTGCAAGTTGTTCGGTTGATAACATCGTTAACTTATTCAACTTGGCTAATAGTGCAGCAATGTTCAGTTGTGTTGGATCATTGCCTTGGCTTAACCATAATGCACTGGCACCAGTAAATCCTACCGCAGCGCCTAACATTCCCACTTTTAAAAACTGTCTGCGTTGCATTATGTGGCCTTTTTGGTAGGCATTAACTTACTATTTAATGTCATCATCATAATCAACTTAACGACTGTGTGCATCTGTGTGGATTGCTTATTTCTATAACAAGATGTTAATTGCCGTGGCAATCAATAGAACAAGCTCGTTAGCCAAATAATCAAATGGCTACTCAAGGGTAAATAATATTCGATGATGTCAGCTGCAATTGTATTTGACTGCTTATTTCGGCTTTTTGACTGGCTGTTAAGAGGGTTGAGTTATCAATTGCTGTCATCGCTGCTCGTTTGTCAAACCCACTCCAGACATTGACGGTACTGGCAATAGATTCTAATCGAGTCGTGGCATCATTAATGCGTTCGGCTACATTAAACGCTTGTTGTGGATCTGTTTGGCTCAACTGGGCTGATCGTTGACGAAAAGCAATATCTTTGTTGTCATCGGACAGCGAGTTAATTACCTGCAAAAAATCGACTTCCGAATTTTCTGCGAGGGCGTAGCTAGCATTAATGATAATATCCCGCTGAACATTCGCTTCATAATTATCTATTCGCGCTAGCATCATATTGGGTTCCACACTGGCTATTTCAGCTAAGGCACTGTTGAAATAATCTTGATTTAAATCGTAAGCTTGTTTTTGATTGTTTAAAAATACTAAAGCAGCCTCAGGATCTGTTTCTGACATTTTTCGAGAGACAATATATATCCCGCTGGCACGTTGCTCTACGGCAATAGTATCTAACCAATCGACAGCATCTTGAGTATTCTTTTCAACCAACTGATATACCATCGATGTAATAAGATAATTAGTCGACTCATTTAATGGCAGTGATGAAATGAGATTGGCGGCTTCGTTAGGTGACTGTTCAATGTAGTAATACATGGTATTTAAGTACATTTTTAACGTTGATTGAGTTTCTGTTTGCAATTTTAACCATTCAAATGCGGCTATTGCATCGGTGTTGGCCCATGAGTCTACAATCGACATGATGATCGACGACTTCATTGGTTCTACTGCTAATAACTCTACATCGCTTAATGCTTGTTGCGGATTTACAGACGCTAAACCACGTAAATAACCGTCGAGTAATGATTCATATTGTTCAGTCGACTTTTGCTGTTCTAGCCATGAAATGACATTTGAAAATTGCATTTTCCCCGCTATTTCTAAAATTAATCCATATAAGTCTTCATGTTGCGTTTCTTCGGCAACGAATAATGCTTCTAGAGGGTCTTGTTCGGCCAGTTGCATGATGCGAAAAATCGACATGTAAGGCGTTTCATCATTGCCTAACGATGCCTTAAATGCTTCTCGGTCGTGAGTGTTCTGGGTTACATCATTTACCGAAGTAAGATTAGCTTGACCTGCAGAGACAAATTTTGAAGTGTTGCCTTGTGGTGTTTTGGACAATAAATCGGCATGTTCGGTAGTGTCTGGGGTGTCACTAGGCCATATCAGCGGATAACTGATAAACCCGATACACCAACTTATAACCACTACAATTAACCATTTCATTATTGCTTTTCCTTAAGCTTATTGACTGTGTTCAAATATCTCTAGGGCTACGTTATTATGATGCCGTTAACATTGCAACGAATTATTCAGTAATAGATTTAATAAAAACGAGTTTAACTGACTAATTTTTATATTAATTTATCATCGACATTTAAATTTTGAGTTTGAATAAGTCATCATAGGTAAAACTGACAAAAACGAGACATTCCACTTAGAAAAAAATTAACCCGATATTATTTCGGATAATCTATGTTTATTTTTATCATCAACAAAATCGAGACCTGGATCTTATATTGCGACTAAAAATAAGGCTATCTTTACAGTAGTGTTTTTATAGAGCAATAACTTATGTTTCAGATTTTTTCTGATTTTGCATCTTGGCTTATATACAGTTTATTGGGGTTGTCGCCAGAGACCAAACTCGGAGATGCGCTGCATTTTTTTGTTGAAGACGTCACTAAAATTTTTGCTTTACTGCTGGTGATGATTTATTTCATTGCCCTCATCCGGGCTTCGTTAAATGTTGAGCGTGTCAGAGATTATTTAGCAGGTAAACACCGAGGATTAGGTTATTTAATGGGATCAGGTTTTGGTGTCATAACGCCATTCTGTTCTTGTTCGAGCATTCCTGTTTTTTTAGGTTTTACCTCTGCCGGGATCCCATTAGGGATCACCATGAGCTTTTTGATTACCTCGCCTTTAATCAACGAAGTCGCAATATTACTGCTTATGAGCTTATTGGGGCTCAAATTTACCTTATTGTATATTGCCGTTGGAATGAGTGTGGGAATGTTAGGCGGCCTGTTTCTTGACAGTATTAAGGCTGAACGTTGGCTACAGTCGTTTGCGGCCGAAGCCTTAAAACGTGGTCAGCAGAAGGGGGTTGGCAATACTGCTGATGATAGTGGCAAAGTGCAAACTATGTCATTGCCACAAAGGCATCAATTTGCCAAAACTGAGATGCTAGATATATTCGGCCGAGTGTGGAAATGGGTCATCATTGGGGTGGGTTTGGGCGCGGCGCTGCATGGCTTTGTACCAGACGGTTGGATTGAAGCGCATTTGGGCGACGGACAATGGTGGTCTGTTCCTGCTGCGGTGTTGCTCGGCATTCCACTTTATTCCAATGCGACAGGTGTTATTCCGATTATGGAAAGCCTTATTATCAATGGTTTACCAATAGGTACCACATTAGCATTTTGTATGAGCACTGTAGCGGCCAGTTTTCCTGAATTTATTTTGTTAAAGCAAGTCATGCAATGGCGTTTACTGGCAATATTATTTAGCCTTCTATTAGTTTCATTCACTTTAGTGGGCTGGATATTTAATGCATTTGCTCCGTTGCTATCATCTACGAATTAGTCATAAGGAACAATAAATGAAAATCATTAAAGTATTAGGTTCAGGTTGTAAAAAGTGTCTTGAAACTGCTGAGCTTGCCCAAGCTGTTGCCGATGAAAAGGGGGTTACAATAAAAATCGAAAAAGTGACCGATATGGCGCAAATTATGGCTTATGACGTAATGAGTACGCCAGCGGTAGTGGTTGATGAAAAAGTGGTCCACAAAGGCAGTAAGCCCACCAAAGAACAGATGGCAATGTGGATATAGAAGATATGTTTTACGGATGATTTTGTGATGCCTGATATATTGTCATTTGACTTATTTGGTCAAAATCGGCCGAAAAAGTCACGAGCATAAGTGTTAAACGCAAGGTTACCAATGAAAAAGTGGTATTTGAATTCACCCCTGAACACCACATTCAAAACCTGTTCTCTGAATTACTAAAAAATAAACGTTTGATTATATTTTATACGAGTCAAGAAATGCTGAGTCACGCTGGTGGCCAGCATTTTTTGTTTCTGGTCTAAATTTAGTCAAATCATCGATATTGTTTATACAACTGCCTTTACAACTTTTGGTGATAAACAGTTGGAACATGATGCCGTTATAAGCATAATAGCCCAAATCACACTACATCAGCATTAGCGCGATAATTTGAGGATGCTTTGAGCTCTACACTTACCCAATCTGTAATCCATGAATTTAGCGATCGCGGTGCGTTAGCCAAACATGTGCATCATTACCACCATCGACAAAGTCAGACAGATATGGCCGTTGCGGTCAGTGACGCTATTGCTAAAAAGCATAATCTGATTTTAGAAGCGGGTACTGGTGTGGGTAAAACCTATGCGTATTTAATTCCGGCCTTACTCAGCGGCAAGCAAGTGGTTGTGAGTACCGGCAGTAAAAATCTGCAAGAGCAGCTATTCCTCAAAGATCTCCCCGCATTACTTGCCATGTTAGATGTACATGTACCCATTGCGTTATTAAAAGGGCGTAACAATTATTTATGTCAGTTACGTCTTGAAAAGCAGATGCAAAATGCCAGTCAATTTAGTGAATATTATATTGATGATTTACTCAAGATTAACCAATGGGCACATTTAAGCAAAGATGGCGATATCGGCAATTTAACCTCGGTGGCAGAGCATTCAGAGGTTATTCCTAGCGTTGTGAGCACCAAAGAAACCTGTACGGGTAAAAAATGCGATCATTATGATGTGTGTTTTACCCGTAAAGCACGTATTAGGGCCATGGAGGCAAAAGTGGTGGTGGTTAATCACCATTTATTTTTTGCCGACCGCTTACTCAAAGACACCGGGTTTGCCGAGTTATTGCCAGATCCTGATGTGGTTATTTTTGATGAAGCCCATTTGGTGCCAGATATTTGCATTAACTACTTTGGCAGCCATATCTCCAGTCGCGAAATTGATCAGTTGCTTAATGGCATCATTAAAATACACAAACAACTCATTCGCGACAGTATTCAAATAGAGCAACTGTCGCAACGTGGGCTGTTGGCTTTGAGTGACTGGCACAATGCTATGTACGACAACCAAGTAACTGATTGGCGTAAAGTACTCGCCAATAAACACTTAGCGACAGTATCGTGGGCACTACAACAGGCACTTACCGACCTTACCAATGTAATGCGTCATCATCTTGGGCGTGAAGACCAACTCGACTTAGCGTTTGAACAATTGCATGAGCTTGCTGAAAAGCTACAAGACTATTTTGAATGCAAAGACATGCAAGCGGCTTATAGTGTCGAGTTAGGTCCGCGCTTTATCCTGTTAAGACTGAGTCCTATCAATGTGGCAAAACAATGCCAGCAGCTGTTTGATGCCAAAACTCGCTGGATTTTCACCTCGGCTACCTTACAAGTAAACCGAAGTTTGGGCCATTTTGCGACTGAGCTAGGCTTGTTATCAGCGCAACAAATCATTTTAGACAGTCCATTTGATTACCCTAATCAAGCGGTATTTTGTGTACCGCGCCATTTAGGTAAAGTAGGGCAGTCGCAACATACGGTAAAACAATTAGTCGATGTGTGTATTCAAGCTATCAACGCGGCTCAAGGCCGTACGTTCATATTGTTTACTAGCCATCAAATGCTCGAACAAGTTGCATCCGCTTTACAAGGTAAAGTCGCTTATCCTTTACTGGTACAAGGCCAAGCCAGTAAACAAAGTTTGTTAAATAAATTTAGGCAGTTAGGTAATGCAGTATTACTCGGTACCAGCAGTTTTTGGGAAGGCGTCGATGTTCGCGGTAAGTTACTCAGCTGCGTGATTATCGATAAGTTGCCGTTTGTATCGCCAGATGATGCTTTATACAAAGCCCGTGCAGCCAATGCCGAACGTCAAGGGCTTGACCCCTTTAACCATATTTCTCTGCCACAAGCGGTCATAAGTTTAAAGCAAGGAGTCGGGCGGCTAATCCGTGATGAGAAAGACCGTGGTGTGCTTATTTTGTGCGATAACCGCATCGTTAACCGCGCTTATGGCCAGGCGTTTATTAATTCTTTGCCACCCATGCAACGCACACGTGACTTAGACCGTGCATTACAATTTTTAAAACAAATCCCTTAAGCTTTTTAAAACCGTACGCATCAGTTATCATATTGAGTCTATTTGATGTTTTTTTACTGGGTAACCCATCATAATGCCAAAGCCGTTAACCATCCTCGCTCTTGATACTTGCACTGAAACTTGCTCCGCTGCGTTAACCATTAATGGTAAGGTGTTTGCACTTATTGCTGATGCACCACGTGAGCATAGTCAACGATTATTACCTATGGTCGATGAAGTGCTAGCCCAAGCCCAAGTGACACTGGCCGATGTGGACATGATTGCCTATGGCCGCGGTCCTGGCAGTTTTACCGGTATCCGCATTTGTACCAGCATGACCCAAGGATTAGCCTTGGGACTCGACTTGCCGGTTATTGGCATTTCGACCTTAGCCGCTATGGCCCAATTAGCCATAACAGAGCAAGGTGCTACGCAAGTATTGTGCTGTATTGACGCCCGTATGAAGGAAGTCTATTGGGGCCAATACATTGCCAAAGACGGCATTGCTACCTTAGTCGGTCAAGAACACGTTAGCGCGCCAGAAGCGATTGAGTTAACCCTCGATACACAACAAAACATTAGTGTTTGTGGCACAGGCTTTGAAGCCTATCCACAATTATTAACGATAGCGCCACACATGACACCATGCACCCAAGCAACTTATCCAGATGCGAAAGCCATGTTAATTCTGGCACAACAAGGTTATCAACAAGGTTTGCATACTACTGTTGATGAACTTTCGCCTGTGTACCTTCGTGATACTGTTACGTGGAAAAAACTTCCGGGCCGAGAATAGCCATTCACGGCAATTTGACATAAAGTATAAGATTCAAATATAGGTAAACGGTGTCGTTAATGACGATAAATTCAGCATTATCAATGGCAAATAATCAATCAGGCCCAATTAGCCTGAGCCAAGCTGTTGCCGGTAATCGGCCGATCATAGCGGCCCACGAACCTATTATTGTTAATCCTGCTACTGTAGAAACTGAGGTTCAAGGGATTGAAGCTCGCAACATGGCCATTGTTGATGATTCAACTTTATCGGCCAAACAGCAAGCGCGTGTTGAATACGACCGTGAGACTTACAGTCAGCGTGGCGCTATAGCGCAGTATTTATCGACACAGCATTCTGCTAAAAGAGACGAAATTCAACAAATGGTTGGTATTGATTTATATGCCTAATGTGCCGTTGTCTGCAACACCCAGTCGTAGCCGTTTTGTGATTGAATTACTGTTGGCTTTTTTACTGACGCGATTCCCTTATATCTCTATACCTTTTAAATGGTTTGAAAGTTATTTTCACGAATTATCTCATGGCATCGCGACATTATTGACCGGTGGCTCGGTCAGTCATATTCAGCTATTTCCAAACGGCGCTGGCTTTTGTTTTAGCCAAGGCGGCAGCAGTATCTTAATCGCTTATGCGGGCTATTTTGGCGCCGCACTCTGGGGTTATTCGATATTTCTGATGGCAACGCAAAAACAGACCATTAGATTTACCCTGACTTTACTCGCGTTTACCGTGGCTGCATCGTTACTTTTTTGGGCTCGCGATGTGTTAACCATTGTTATACTCAGCGTATTGATAATACTTTTTTTGTTACCACTTAAATTAAAAAACAGTAGTCTGTTAAACACCTTACTGCGTATATTAGGGTTAATGATTATTTTAAATGCCATGGCAAGTCCGATGGTATTATTGGGGTTAAGCGGTCAAGGCGATGCGGTTATGTTAGCTAAAATGACTTGGCTACCTGCATGGTTATGGGTAATAACATGGCTCGCCTTTAGCGGGTTTATGTTGTTGCTCTGTTGGCGTAAAGTTGATCGAAAAAAGGGAGTGTCAAAATGAAACGTAACATGATGTTAGGAGCCTTAATTGGCTTATCAAGTTTAGGTATGTCGACCGCAATATACGCAGCCGATAGTATGCCCGATAAAAAAGTGACGGCACCGCAGGTTAGTTCTGCCCTTGCTAAAGCAGTGGCCAGCGAGTTTCGTACTGCAGATAATAAACTACGTGACCAATATCGTCATCCTGCTGAAACATTAGCGTTTTTTGATATTAAGCCTGAACAAACTGTGATTGAACTATGGCCCGGTGGTGGTTGGTATGCTGAAATTTTAGCGCCATACCTAGCTGAAAAAGGCCAATATGTAGCTGCTAATTTTGAAACTAATCCTGCAACAGACACGAATCAAAGTGCTTATTACAAATCAGCTGGTTTAAAGTTTGAAAAATGGGTTAACGATAACAAAGCCAGTGTAGGCAATGTACAGTTTGTAACGCTTGATCCACCGGCTAAGTTTTCATTGGGTAAAGATAATTCTGCAGACCACGTATTAACATTCCGTAACTTGCACAATTGGGCAATGAAAGGAGAGTTGGAAGGTGTGTTTAAAGCCGCTCATGACGTGTTAAAAGTTGGAGGCTCATTAGGCATTGTTGAACATCGTGCCAATATCGGTATGGCTGCAGAAAGTGGCTATATGGATCAAAATCAAATGGTTGAGTTAGCCAATAAATACGGTTTTGAATTAACCGGCAGCTCTGAAGTGAATGCCAATCCTAAAGACACTAAAGATTATCAAAAAGGTGTGTGGACATTACCACCGCGTTTAGCTATGGGCGATCAAGATAAACAGAAGTATCTTGATATTGGTGAAAGTGATCGTATGACAATCAAATTTACCAAAATAGCCGCTAAATAATTTTTGTAAAGTGAGCCAACAATGTTGAACATTGATGTAGAAGAAATTCAATTGCCGTTGGCTCATATTACTCTTGCAGCTAAACGTTATGGTCAAGCCGACAAGCCAGTGATTTTGGCTTTGCATGGTTGGCTTGATAATGTCGACAGTTTTATCCCCTTAGCGCAGGCCTTTGCTCAGCAAGGGTTATTCGATAAATTTCAACTGATGTGCATCGATTGGCCAGGGCATGGATTATCAGATCATCGCCCAGGGCGTTATCCGTTGCATTGGGTTGATTATATTTACGATCTGCAAGCCGTGATCCATACCCTGTCACAAGAAACGGGTCCCATTATCTTATTGGGCCATTCGCTCGGCGGCATTGTGGCGTCAGCTTACAATGCATGTCTTGCTGACAACATCCATAAACTCATATTAATAGAAGCCCTAGCACCGTTATCTGAATCTGCCACACAAGCTAAAGATCGCTTACGAAAAGGCTTACAGCAACAACAACGCTTTAATCGTCAACTAGCCAGAGTCACTCCAACGTATTCTTCAATGGATACTGCGATTCAGGCTCGCCATCAACTCACTGGATTAGCATTACCATGGTGCGAAATGATCACCAAACGTAATATGGCCGCCACAGATGGCCACTATTCTTGGCGTAGTGATCCTCGGTTAAAATTAGACTCACTTAACCGTTTTACCTTTGAACAGGTTGACGCTTTGATGACAATAAGTGACACGCCTTCGTTACTCATTGTTGGCCATGATGGCTATAAACAATTAACAGTATCAACAGAGCAAGCCAATAAATGGTTTTCCAATATTGATATCGTTCATTTAGCCGGAGACCATCATCTTCACATGGGGAATGCCGATCTGGTTGCTAAATCGATTGGAGCATTTATTCTAAATAGCCGTTAGCCATAGGTGAAAACGCTGTTATTTTTAGTTTATTTATGTGATTATGATCGAAAATTAAAACACTTGTATGATTTAGTTCATGACAAGCAACATAATAAAGCCTGCGAAAACAATATTAATGATACGCAGACAATAAAATATTTTACCACTGACGGGGAATGCACGTCTTAGCACAGTGGGCATTATTAGGAGACACCTGTGGACCAGCCTTGGATTAATAATTTACCTGAACATGTTCCGGCCGAAATCGACCCATCTCAATTCAGTTCTTTAGTACACATGTTCGAAGATGCAGTAGCAAAATATGCTGACCAACCTGCATTTATTAACATGGGTGCGACGATGACGTACCGTAAACTCGAAGAGCGAAGTCGAGCATTTGCTGCATATTTACAAAACGAACTGCACTTAAATAAAGGCGACCGTGTTGCCATTATGATGCCCAATTTGCTGCAATATCCTATTGCTCTGTTTGGTATTTTACGTGCGGGTATGGTGGTGGTTAATGTTAACCCACTGTATACGCCACGGGAATTAAAACATCAATTAGTCGATTCGGGTGCAAGAGCCATCATTGTGGTGTCTAACTTTGCTAACACTCTAGAAGAAGTTGTTGATCAAACACCAATAGAGTCGGTCATTATCACTAACCTTGGTGATCAGCTCAGCGCACCCAAACGCACCTTAGTGAATTTTGTTGTTAAATACATTAAAAGATTAGTACCAAAATATCATTTACCGCATGCATTATCATTTCGCGATGCGCTCTCTAAAGGCCGACGCCTGCAGTACATTAAAGCCGATATTAGTGGCGAGGATTTGGCCTTTTTACAGTATACCGGTGGAACTACAGGGGTATCTAAAGGTGCCATGTTAAGCCATAAAAACGTAGTAAGTAACGTTTTACAAGCTAGTGGCGCTTATTCTCCAACGCTTGATGATGGTGCTGAGTTTGTAGTGACAGCATTGCCTCTTTACCATATCTTCGCACTGACAGTTAACTGTTTATTGTTTTTACACAAAGGCAGTAAAAATCTTCTGATTACTAACCCTCGAGATATCCCAGCATTTGTGGGTGAACTTAGAAAGTACCCGTTTACGGTATTAACGGGTGTTAATACCTTATTCAATGCTTTGGTTAATAATGAAGAATTTACTCAACTTGATTTTTCTGGTTTAAAATTGTCTATTGGCGGCGGGATGGCGGTGCAGCGCGCCGTTGCTGATAAATGGCAAAACCTTACTAAGACACGTTTACTCGAAGGCTATGGTTTAACTGAAGCATCACCATTGGTCACATGCTGCCCCTATAATCTCAGTGGGTACAATGGCTCTATTGGTTTTCCTGCGCCTTCAACCTTCATTCAGATACGTGATGATGATGGTAAAGTATTAGCCCAGGGTGAAACCGGTGAGTTGTATGCTCAAGGCCCGCAAGTGATGCAAGGCTATTGGCAGCGTCCGGAAGAAACGGCCAGTGTGATTGATAAAAACGGTTGGTTAGCCACTGGTGATATTGGTTATATGGATGAAAAAGGTTTCTTTTTCATTGTCGATCGTAAAAAAGACATGATTTTAGTGTCAGGTTTTAACGTATTTCCGAATGAAGTGGAAGAGGTTGTTGCCCTACACCCTAAAGTTATCGAAGTCGCTGCTGTTGGCGTTCCCAATGATGCCAGTGGCGAGTTAGTGAAGATTTTTGTGGTAGCAAAAGACAAATCATTAACCGAAGAAGAACTGATTAAGCACTGCCGTCATCATTTAACGGGATATAAAGTTCCTAAGCTGGTAGAATTTAGAGACGAATTACCGAAAACCAATGTGGGTAAAATTTTACGCCGACAACTTCGAGATGAAGTTAACAAAGCGTAAAATCAAAGCCGGCAACTGAGCCGGCTTTTTTATGTTTGGTTGTTATCAGCTTATCGTATTGCTCACACCTTTTTTTAGCGGAGCCTATTTTGTTAACGTTTGAATATATCAGTGATGATGCCAGCCTGTTGTCATTAGTTGAACAATACCAACAAAGCACCTTGTTGGTGCTAGATACTGAGTTTGTCCGCACTCGAACCTATTATGCTAAATTAGGCCTTATTCAAGCCTATGATGGCAAAACTTTAGCCTTAATTGATCCGGTTGCAATTACCGATTTAAGCCCATTTTGGCAGTTATTAACTGACCAAAATATTGTCAAATTAGTGCATTCATGCAGTGAAGATCTCGAGGTGTTTGCTCATTATGGTGAATGCCAACCAAGCCCTTTATTTGATAGCCAAATAGCGGCAAGCTTTGCTGGTTTAGGCCACGGATTAGGTTATGCCAAGCTCGTTGACGCATGCTTGCAAGTCGAAATAGATAAAGGCGAATCACGTACGGATTGGATGAATCGTCCACTGTCTGATGCGCAATTACAGTATGCGGCTAATGATGTGTTTTATTTATATCAATTATACCCTCAGCTGCAACAGAAGCTTGCTGCGGACAATCGTCTTGAATGGTTGTTTGAAGAAGGTCAGCGTATGACTGAAGGGCGCATGTCATTGCCAGAAGGCGACAGCGTTTACCTTAAAGTCAAAAATGCATTTCAATTATCGAGTCAGCAGCTAGCCTATTTAAAAGTATTGGCGAAATGGCGTCTAGCCAAAGCGGTAAGCCGCAATCTAGCGCTGGGTTTTGTGGTAAAAGACCATGCATTAATTGCATTAGCCAAAAAACAACCGACCACACTGGCGGAATTGAATAGTTTAAATGACTTAACAGATCAAGAGAAACGTATTCACGGCAAAGATTTATTAACAGTTATGGCGACGGCAGATTTAATTAATCTACCTGAAGAAGTTGATGTTGTTGCGCTTAAGTCAGGTTATAAATCAGCTTTTAAAGAAGTTAAAACAGTCTTAACTGAATTATGTGAGCGTGAAAATGTCGCATTAGAATTTGTTGGTTCTAAGCGCCATATTCATGAATTTCTATTATGGTTGTATCACAACAAACAAACACCAACACCGATACTCTTGGTCGGTTGGCGTGGGCAGTTGGTAGGTGATTTACTAGAGCCAGTGCGCTTTAGTTAATTCAGCTTTAGTTAATGCAATTTATCAACATACCAAAAAAGGATACTCGCATAATGCCAGTATCCTTTTTTGTGTTAAGCAGAGTAGGGTGACCTTGGCTGATTACTTTGAATCAGGTAAGGTAACGTTTAACTCTAACACCGATAAATTGTCATCGTTTTGGTCAAGTTGCACAGAGACTTGGTCATCTGATATTTGCACATATTTACGGATCACTTCGATGATTTCTTGTTTCATCTTTGGGAAATAATCAGGTGCACCACGTTCACCACGTTGGTGAGCCACAATAATTTGTAATCGTTCTTTTGCCAATGATGCGGTATTGGGCTTTTTACTGCTTCTAAAATAATCAAGTATCGACATAGTTAGCTCCCAAATATCCTTTTAAGGAATCCCTTTTTTTCTTCTGTAATAAATCGAACAGGTACATCATCACCTAATAAGCGTGCAACCGTATCGCCATAAGCTAAACCTGCATCACTTTCTTGATCAATAATGACCGGTACACCAGAGTTTGACGCCTTCAGTACCGATTGAGACTCAGGGATCACACCGAGTAATTCAATGGCTAATATTTCCTTCACATCCTCAACACTGAGCATTTCACCCGTTTTGACCCGCGCAGGAGAGTAACGAGTTAACAATAAATATTCTTTTATGGGCTCTAAAGACAATTCCGCACGACGTGAACGGCTCTGCAGCATGCCTAATATACGATCTGAGTCACGTACAGAACTCACTTCAGGGTTAGTGGTAACAATCGCGATGTCGGCAAAGTAAAGCGCCATCATGGCACCTTGTTCAATACCCGCTGGTGAATCACAAACAATATAATCGAAATCTTTGGCTAAATTTTCAAGTACCCGGCCAACGCCTTCTTTAGTGAGCGCATCTTTATCGCGTGTTTGAGACGCGGGTAAGATAAACAGTTTGTCGCAGCGTTTATCTTTAATTAACGCTTGGTTCAAATTAGCTTCACCATTAATGACGTTAACAAAATCATATACGACTCTGCGTTCACAACCCATAATCAAATCAAGATTACGTAACCCAATATCAAAATCGATAACGACAGTTTTCTTTCCTTTTAAGGCCAATCCGGTGGCAATTGCTGCACTGGATGTTGTTTTACCCACACCGCCTTTACCTGATGTGACAACAATAATTTGCGCCATTTATATTTATATCCTTGTATTTGCCGATTATTGGGGCAATGATTCAACAGTAAGAGATGCGCCTTCAAGGCGAACACAGCCTCTTTGACTTAGATCGTATTGTTGCAAATGTTCTGTCAACCAATACTGTCCAGCAATCGATACTAATTCTGCTTCTAACGAGTTAGCGATAATCACACTTTGATTATCTCCCGCAGCACCCGCCATGGCTTTCCCACGAAGAGCACCATATATATGGATGCTACCATCAGCAATGACTTCAGCGCCATTACCAACCGCACCAAAAATGATTAAATCAGCATTTTGTGCGTATATTTGTTGTCCAGAACGCACATTTTGTTTAACAATTTTAGTTGCTCGTACAGGCAACTCAGCTTTGCGGGCTTGTTTACCCGATTTAACCACTGCAATTGCCATGCTTTTTGCTTGTTCAATTTGTTCTGGGCTGGCATCGGTAATGCCTACAATAATAAGATTTCGGTCAATTAATAATTGTTTTAGTGCATTAAAATCAATGTGAGTATGCTGAATGGCTGATAAATTTAATACCAAGGGGGCGCCCAAAAAAAACTGGGGAGCTTGAGCCAATTTGTTGTCTAATTCAGCCGCAATGATATCGAGATCGTTATGATTGATATGCAGTACTGATAAGGTAAAAGACGTGGCCTTTAATTCGAGATTTTGTTTAGCCATCCCGGCGTGATTCTCCAATACTTCAGCGATAAACTGATTTACAATTATTTTCTTGTGCCACCATGTTATAGTGTGCTTAGTTGACTATCAAGTTTGAACCTTTGGAAATTTACACTAAAATGATATGTGCAGTATATAAAAGCGGTCGAAGAGCAGATACTTACCTTTTTGTCAAAAAACGTGATGTATTTGATGACGTTCCTGAACCGTTAATGGAAATGTTTGGTTCAAAGACATTAGTGATGATTGTACCTTTATCTAAACGAGATCATTTAGGTATCGCTGATATTGATAAAGTTAAGTCAGCATTAGTAGAAAAAGGCTATTACTTGCAAATACCACCACCGCAAATTAATTTACTCGAACAACATAAACAAGAATTAGCTTTTAAGAAATAAGCTCATTCTTAAAGGAGTAATCAAGACGAATATGATTCAAAAAATCATTTTATGTGCATTTTGTTACTTCATTTGTTCTAATATTGCCATGGCAGAAGACCGCCGTGGCGAATTTTCCGACTATTTGTTGGAACTACAACAAAGGGCAATAGCCACTGGCGTTAATCAACTGACAGCAGAACGCTATATTGCTAATATTAAAATCTTCAAAAAAGCCAGCCTCAATACCCATTCAGATGAATCACAAACATTAGAACACTTTATTCCCCAAGCTGTACCTGAAATTACCGTGAGTACAGCCAGAGCAATGTTTCAGCAACATGAATCACAAATAGAAAATATTAGCCGAACTTATCAAGTTCAGTCCCGATTCCTGATGGCATTATGGGGGATGAACTCTCGATTTGGAGAGCGAACAGGACGTTTTTCTGGGTTATCTGTTTTAGCCTCACTGGCTTATAAAGGCGATAAAGAAGCTTTTTACATTAATGAATTTATTGCAGCGCTCAAGCTAATCGAACAAAAAAATATTACCGAAGATTTATTGCAAAGTTCTTCATCAGGGGCGATGGGACAGATGCAAATGATGCCTAGCCAGATACTCCAATACGGTATAGATGCCGATAAAGATGGCATCATTGATGTTTGGAGCAGTATGGATGATGCCTTTGCATCTACGGCTAATATGCTACATCAACAAGATTGGCAATATGATTCTACGTGGGGAAGACAGGTAAAAACGACAATGATGTTAGATCCAAACTTACTTGGTTTACAATCACATCACACATTTCCAGATTGGCAAGCCTATGGTGTCAGGCGTTTTGATGGTACAAATTTACCCCAACGTAATGACATGGAAGTATCATTAATTGCGCCGGATGGACCCAAAGGCCGCTTTTATTTAACCTATAATAATTTTCGATTATTACATCAATTTAATAATTCTTTGTACGATACACTGGCAATAACCTACCTTTCTGAGAAAATTAAACAGTAAATTGTACCGTTTTAGGTGTAAAATGCGTGAAAATTTAGATAATAAGCCACTTTAGACATAAAATGATGACTCAGTTTTGGATAACCACACCTCTAGAAAACATGACCCCCGAACAATGGGAGTCTCTTTGTGACGGCTGCGGTAAGTGCTGTCTAAATAAAATCATCGATGATGAAACGGATGAACTTTATTATACCAATGCCGCCTGCCATCTATTGGACAACGATACTTGTGGTTGCCGAAGATATCCTGATCGTTTTACTTATGTGCCTGAATGTACTGCCATTACGCCTGAGAATATTGCTGAGCTGACTTGGTTACCCGATAGCTGTGCTTACCGACGTTTGCATGTTGGCAAAGGCTTACCTAGCTGGCATCCGTTATTGACTGGAAATAAACAGGCTATGCATGCGGCGGGTATTTCGGTACAAGGTAAAACCGTAAACGAAATGAAAGTGAAGTATTTGGAAGACTGTATTGTACTGTGGCCGATGCTAGACGTTGAATAATCAATTCTTTAAATATAAAAAAGACCTCAATGAGGTCTTTTTTATATTTGATTTCGAACTTTTTGCTGATTTATTTTACAGATTTAAGTGCAGGTAACAACATCAACAACCAAATAACACCATAAACAGCAAAACCAAGCATCATCCATTGTGCCATGCTGACAGACAGCCACGACCATGGTGAGTCACTACACATGCCTGTTGGCGAGAATACTGAAGGTAACCAGGTGTCTAATGGCATAAAACTGGGGAATTCGGGGTAAAAAGAACAAGTCGCAAACGGTGAAGGATTAACTTGCATCTGGTTTAGATCATAAGCTAATTTGAAGCCCCAAACCGCCGATACAGACCATCCAGCCATACCCACTAATCGTAACAACCACACTTTAGGTTGTAGTATCCCTATCAGCGCTGCCAGGATAATACCGAGTACAGCAACCCGAATATAAATGCACATGACACACGGCGCTAGATCCATTCCATATTGAAAGAAAAGGGCTGCCAATTCCAATCCAATGGCGGACAATAATAATAAACCCCAAGACAAACGGTTATGGCAAAACTGCTGTAGTTGCGACAATTTCAGTTCCTAATAAATGTGTTAACAGATAAAAAAACACCCTCAAATGAGGGTGTTTACACAAACAATAGAGACTTTAAGATAATTTATCTACTAAGTCCAATAAGCTGATTTAATTAATGCCCCATTGCCGCGCCACTGATGTCTTTGGCTGAGTGGTGGATAATTAATTGAGTTTCATAAAGTAAATCAGTCATGTCGACTAAGAAACCTGACTCAATGGCCATCACGCCCACAATTGATAATACAATCGTATAAGGCAACGCCATCCATACCATACGGCCGTACGATAAACGAATAAGCGGTGCTATGGCCGAGGTTAACAAGAATAAGAACGCTGCTTGTCCATTCGGCGTAGCCACAGAAGGTAGGTTAGTACCGGTATTAATTGCCACAGCAAGTAAATCAAATTGATCTCGAGTGATTTGGCCACTCATCAATGCTGCTTTCACTTCATTAATGTAAACAGTTCCCACAAACACGTTATCACTGACCATAGATAACAAGCCGTTAGCGATGTAAAAAATCACTAACTGCATATTGCCTTCATAACCTAATGCCCATTGGATCACTGGAGCAAACAGTTCCTGGTCAATAATCACACCAACGATGGCAAAAAATACCGCCAATAGTGCAGTGAAAGGTAAAGCTTCTTCAAATGCTTTACCCAAAGAATGTTCGTCGGTTATACCATTAAACGCAGTGGCTAAGATGATGACTGATAAACCAATGAGGCCAACAGAAGCTAGGTGAAGTGCTAAACCAGCAATTAACCAAATACCAATAAGGGCTTGGATAACCAATTTCATTTTATCTTGATTGGTTCTGTGCGAGTCTTCATGAGTGGCGTAATCAGTTAAAATCTTATGTACTGCATCAGGTAATTGTGCGCCATAACCAAAGACTTTGAATTTTTCGACAAGAAAACAAGTGAATATACCTGCAACCAATACTGGCATTGTCACTGGCGACATCCGTAAGAAAAACTCACCAAACTGCCAATGGGCTTGGGCCGCAATGATTAAGTTTTGTGGTTCGCCAACCATGGTGCAAACACCACCAAGAGCGGTACCAATGCCTGAATGCATTAATAAATTACGTAAGAATGCTCGGAACGATTCTAATTCTTCATTGTTTAACTGTTCAGTTGTTTCAGATGTATGGTCGTGACCATCATTAAAACTCTTTCCTGAAGCCACTTTGTGGTAGATAGAGTAAAAACCAACGGCAACAGCAATAATAACCGCGATGACCGTTAACGCATCTAAGAACGCAGATAAGAATGCCGACGCAGTACAAAACATCAATGAAACGATGATTTTCGAACGTACTTTGGTAATCATCTTGGTAAATACAAACAGTAACAACTGCTTCATAAAGTAAATACCAGCGACCATGAAGACTAAAAGTAACAATACTTCTAAGTTTGCTTCAATTTCATGTAGAACTTGCGAGGGAGATGTCATGCCAATAAATACGGCTTGAATTGCGAGCAAACCGCCGGGCTGAAGTGGATAACATTTAAGTGCCATTGCTAGAGTGAAAATAAATTCAACGACTAGCACCCATCCAGCGATAAATGGACTGACATAAAAAAACAGCAGGGGATTTATTACTAAAAATGCCAAAATTGCGTATTTGTACCATTTAGGTGAATTGCCTAAAAAGTTTACAAATAGCGCCTGACTTTTGGTTACAGGCATATCAGCCTCTCCGATATTGTTATTGTGGCAGTATTGTTACCATTTTTTGATAGCTTACAATACATCATTATTTTCAAATAGATTTGGGAGAATAGAGGCAACTCAGATTAGAAAACTTGATAAGCATCAATTTTTCGTTAATTGAGTTTAAAATTCAATTCGATTGAACTGAGTATTTTGGCCAATTACTCTCTGTTGAATAAAGATATCTTGTTATAGCAAACAATGTGTTAGCAAAATAGTTTACTCACTAACTACGTATGGCTCTTATTTTCATCGCTAGTGTAGCTTAAAAAAAATCGAATTGTAACGCTGTTATTGTCGTTAGAATTAACACGTGGCGTTAACAAACTAGCTACATCATTATATACTAAACTTAAAGAGTTCTATCAGATAAATTGATGATATGTCGATGATTATAGTGGTTTAATGTGATGAATATTCAATTATTGATTTTTGCTCAGTTTAGTTGTTTGAAAATCAATCGTAATGAGCGTAGTGATTAAACAATGGTTTTTATTTTCTACCGCTCTGGTATGATCAGTCACAATAGTTTCGCCATTGTTTAGCAATAGGATATGAAGGCTGATGATCATCAATGCCAAAGGGCCAGCGAGTTTTGCCGAGAAATATATTGTTCGTTCCATTTGGGAAAACAAATTTCCACCGGGATCAATTTTACCTGCTGAACGTGAGCTCTCTGAACTTATCGGTGTTACTCGAACAACGTTAAGAGAAGTGTTACAACGTCTTGCTCGAGATGGTTGGTTGAAAATTCAACATGGTAAACCTACCCAGGTGAATAATTTTTGGGAAACGTCTGGGTTAAATATTTTAGAAACCATTGCTGATTTAAATCCGGATGGTTTTCCGCTACTTGTCGACCAATTAATGGCTGCTCGTGGTAACGTAAGCAACATTTATTTTCGGGCCTCCATTCGCCACAATCCTGAAAAAGTAGTTGATGTATTAGCGGGTATTCATAGCTTAGAAAATGATGCAGAAGCGTATGCTACATTTGATTACCAATTGCATCATACATTAGCTTTTGCATCAGGTAATCCATTGTATGTATTGATTTTAAATGGTTTCAAAGGTCTTTATAATCGTGTTGGTCGATATTATTTTTCGAGCCAAGAAGCTCGTGAATTAACCATGCGTTTTTATGTCAAACTTGAAAAGTTAGCTAAAGATAAAAATTACTCTGACGTACCAGCATTAATGCGTATCAATGGTATCGAAAGTGGCAAAATGTGGCAAAAATTACGTGATGATTTACCTGCTGAAATGGGTCATGATAAATCCTAGTGAATTAGTGAGTAAAACCTCTCATTTACACTTAAAAAAGAGCCAATCAAATCGATTGGCTCTTTTTTATAGCATAAATCATCTCGTTCAAACCACAGACTGTAAACTAGATAGACTTTATGCTGCTGTTTCTGGACACATTGATAAGGTACTAACAATGCCTAAGTCATCAAGTTGCTCCAAGGTGACATTAAATCCCCATAATCGATGTAAATGCTTTAATACCTCTTGATGATTGTCTGCCAGCGGGATGCCGTCAAATGGTATGTAGCGTAAGATAATTGATCTGTCACCGTTCACTTGCACTTGTTGTACTTGTATATTGGGCTCAATATTCGACAGATTATATTGTTGTGATAGGGTGTTGCGAATATCTTGGTAACCTTGATCATCATGAATGGCCGATATTGATAGTTGACTGCGTTTTTCATTATCTAAAATACCAAATAGCTTAAAGTCACGAATCACTTTAGGTGATAAATATTGGCTAATAAAACTCTCATCTTTAAAGTGTTTCATGGCAAAGTGAACCGTTGTCAGCCAATCGCTGTCTGCAATGTCTGGAAACCATTTTCGATCTTCTTCAGTGGGGGTTTCGCAGATGCGCCTGATATCGATAAACATTGCAAAACCTAAAGCATAGGGGTTTATGCCACTATAATGTGGACTATTATAGGCAGGTTGAGCGACCACTGCGGTGTGATTTTGCAAGAATTCCAACATGAAACGGTCGGTAACTTTATCGGTATCATATAAGCGATTAAGTATGGTGTAATGCCAAAAAGTTGCCCAGCCTTCGTTCATCACTTGGGTTTGCTTTTGTGGGTAAAAATATTGCGCCATCTTACGTACTATGCGCACCAATTCACGTTGCCAAGGTGCTAATAATGGTGCGTTTTTTTCAATAAAATATAAAATGTTTTCTTGAGGTTCACTGGGGAAAATAGCCGTCGTTTCAGGGGTGTCTGTTTGTGGCGATGTAGGCAGCGTTCGCCATAAGTCATTCACTTGGCTTTGCAAATAATCTTCACGCTCTTGTTGTCTTGCTTGTTCTTCTTTGAGTGACACTTCAGCTGGACGTTTGTAGCGGTCTACACCGTAATTCATTAATGCATGGCAAGAGTCTAAGGTCAGTTCAACTTGCTCTACACCATAACGTAATTCACATTCACGAATATAATTCTTAGCAAAAACTAAATAATCAATAATCGAACTCGCATCGGTCCAGGTGTTAAATAAATAGTTATTTTTAAAAAAACTATTGTGGCCATAACAGGCGTGAGCCATAACCAATGCTTGCATCGTGATGGTATTTTCTTCCATTAAATAGGCGATGCAGGGGGCGGAATTTATCACAATTTCATAAGCTAACCCCATTTGGCCGCGCTTGTAGCCTTGTTCTGTTTGGATAAACCGTTTACCAAATGACCAATGAGTGTAACCAATGGGCATTCCTATCCCTGCATAGGCATCCATCATTTGTTCCGCGGTAATAATTTCAATTTGATTCGGATAAGTATCAAGTTTAAAGAAAGCCGCGGCCTGTTCAATTTCATATTGATATTGTTGCAGTAAATCAAATGTCCACTCGGGACCATCATCTAACGGGTTACGTTTATGTTGAACCATGATAGCCTCCTATATAGCTTGTTTTTTAAAGAGTTCACGGAAAACGGGATAGATATCTTCAACTTGGTGAATATGCTGTACCGCAATGTTGTCAAACTGCTGTTGTAACTGTTCATATTGATGCCACAAGGTTTGATGAGCCCGATGACTGATTTCGATGTAACTGAAATAGCGTACTTTGGGCAGAATATGTTTTGCTAATATTTCATGGCAAGTGGGGGAGTCGTCGGACCAATTATCGCCATCAGAAGCTTGAGCTGCATAGATATTCCATTCATTTTCAGGGTAACGAGCTTGTTGTATTTCATGCATCAGTTTTAATGCGCTTGATACTATGGTTCCGCCGGTTTCTTGTGAGTAAAAAAATTCGTGTTCATCGACTTCTTTTGCCTGTGTATGGTGGCGAATATATACTACCTCGAGGTTCTGATAACTGCGGGTCAGAAATAGATACAATAGAATATAAAAACGTTTAGCCATATCTTTGGTAGCTTGATCCATCGAACCTGACACATCCATTAAACAAAACATCACCGCTTGACTAGAAGGGACTTCGCGTTTCGCATAGTTGTTATAGCGTAAATCAAAGGTATCGATAAATGGTACTTTAGCGATTTGCTGCTTGAGCACTGTTATTTGCTCTTTGATGGCTATAATCCGCTCGGCTTGAGCGCCAGGAGTATCTTCTAAAACCGCAAGTTCGGCTTCCAATGCCTGTAGTGCTTTCTTTTTCCCGCCGCTCATGGCGATGCGTCTAGCGAGTGATGAACGCAGTGATCTGACAATATTGATATTGGCGGGTACGCCATCATTGGTGAAGCCTGCGCGATAGGTTTGATATTCAACCAATTTATTAAGGCGATTATTCTGTAAGTTTGGCAGTTCGAGATCTTCAAACAACAATGCTAAATATTCATCTTTTGAAATAGTAAATACAAAATCGTCGTCACCTTCGCCACTATTTGAGGCATCGCCTTGACCTGCACCGCCTTGGCCACCTTTAGGCCGTTGAATTTGGTCGCCACGATTAAATTGATCATTGCCAGGATGAACTCTGTCCCTTATTCCACCTTGTCCTTGCCTAAAAACGGGCTCACTGAGATCCCGTTTGGGAATACTAATCTGTTCACCTTTATCAATATCCGTAACACTTCGGCGTGTTACCGCATCACCGACAGCTTTTTTGATTTGTTTTTTATAGCGTTCAATAAAACGCTGCCGATTAACAGTGCTTTTTCCTTTTGCGTTGAGTCGTCTATCAATAAAATTTGCCATACGTCGCTCCCAAGTCTGATTTTTGGTAGCGCCCTGGTCAGCGGCGCTACCAATTATTGGGTGTCTACGATGATTTACGCACTCGTAAATACCATTCTGACAATAGTCTGACTTGTTTTTTGGTGTAGCCTTTTTCCATCATGCGATTAACAAAATCATCATGCTTACGCTGATCGTCATTCGATGTTTTGCCGTTAAACGAAATAACGGGCAGCAAATCTTCTGTGTTGGAAAACATTTTTTTCTCAATCACGATGCGTAATTTCTCATAGCTAGTCCACAGAGGATTATTACCTTCATTATTGGCTCGAGCACGTAAGACGAAGTTAACAATTTCATTGCGGAAATCTTTTGGATTACTGATCCCCGCTGGTTTTTCAATTTTCTCCAATTCAGCATTTAAGGCACCACGATCAAAAAGTTGTCCTGTTTCTGGGTCGCGATATTCTTGATCTTGGATCCAAAAATCAGCATAGGTAACATAACGGTCGAAAATATTTTGTCCGTATTCAGAATACGACTCAAGGTAAGCGGTTTGGATCTCTTTACCGATAAACTCAACATACTTAGGGATTAAATAACCTTTAAGAAACTCTAAATATTTCTCACTTATATCGTTAGGAAATTGTTCTTGTTCAATTTGCTTTTCCAGTACATAAAATAAGTGGACTGGGTTTGCGGCGATTTCTGCACTGTCAAAATTGAATACTCGTGACAAAATCTTAAATGCAAATCGGGTCGATAGCCCTTGCATGCCTTCATCTACGCCAGCATAGTCACGATATTCTTGGTAGGATTTTGCTTTGGGATCGGTGTCTTTTAAGCTTTCACCGTTATAGACGCGCATTTTAGAATAAATAGACGAGTTTTCGGGCACTTTTAAACGCGATAACACGCTAAATTGTGCCAAGGTTTCTAAGGTCCCAGGAGCACAAGATGCAGTGGATAATTCAGAATTAGCCAATAATTTTTGATAAATTTCCATTTCTTCAGATACCCGCAAACAATAGGGCACTTTGACAATATAGACGCGATCTAAAAACGCTTCGTTATTTTTATTATTCCTAAACGCGGACCATTCTGACTCATTAGAATGGGCCAAAATAATACCGTTATACGGCAAGGCCGATAAGCCTTCAGTACCGTTGTAATTGCCTTCCTGAGTCGCAGTCAATAATGGATGAAGTACCTTAATGGGGGCTTTAAACATTTCAACAAACTCCATCAACCCTTGGTTTGCACGACATAACGCACCTGAGTAAGCATAAGCATCGGCATCATCTTGTGAAAAATGTTCTAACTGACGAATATCAACTTTACCCACCAAAGCAGAAATATCTTGGTTATTTTCATCTCCGGGTTCTGTTTTAGCAATACCGATTTGATCGAGCACCGATGGATACACTTTTACGACTCTAAATTTTGAGATATCACCACCATACTGGTGTAAACGTTTTACTGTCCATGGTGACATAATCGTTTTGATATAACGACTTGGTATGTTGTATTCGTTTTTGAGTAGTTCACTGTCTTCTTCAGGATCAAACAGACAAAATGGGTGGTCGTTGACAGGACTACGAACGCCATCGGCAGTTAATATGTAAATCGGCACTTGTTGCATTAATGCTTTGAGTTTTTCGGCCAGCGATGATTTACCGCCACCGACAGGGCCTAAGAGATATAATATTTGCTTTGACTCTTCTAAGCCTTGAGCAGAATGTTTCAAGTAGGCCACGATTTGTTCAATCGCATCTTCCATGCCATAGAAATCTTTAAATGCGGGATACTGTGCAATAACACGATTAGAAAAAATCCGACTTAAAATTGGATTTTTTGCTGTGTCAATAATCTGCGGTTCACCAATGGCCATGAGTAACCGTTCGGCAGCAGACACATAGGCACTTCTGTCTTGTTTACAGATATCGAGAAATTGCTCTAAGGTATATTCTTCGTCACGTTTTTTTTCATAGCGTTGTTGATAATGCTCAAAAATGCCCATAGTAACCCCCTCAAACGTACAGTTGTATGGCGTAAAAAGCCTGAGTGATGAATGCGATGGTCAAGAATGTAATGTTAAATCTGTTAGCGCAATATTAGGCTTTACGACTAAAGTGTAGGACAGGGTAAATAACTTGGCGAAGTTTTAATGAAAAATAAATCAAATAAAAACAATAACAAACAGTAGCATTTGCAATAGTTGCAAACATAGTCTGATGATAGGCAGCGTACTTTAGGCGGATAAAATGACAAAAAAAGGAGCCAGAAGGCTCCTTTAGTTTTTGCAGTTAATCGAAATTAAGCAGCAAAATTCTTATTAACAAATTCCCAGTTAACAAGCTGCCAGAAGTGAGCTAAATATTCTGGACGTGCGTTACGGTAATCAACGTAGTAAGCATGTTCCCATACATCTACAGTTAATAGAATCGTAACAGACTCATCTGTTAACGGTGTAGCAGCATTGCTAGTGTTAACAATCGCTAATGAACCATCAGCTTTTTTCACTAACCATGTCCAAGCGCTACCAAAGTTATTTACTGCAGAATCAGTAAATTTAGCTTTGAATTCTTCAAAAGAACCAAAAGAAGCATTGATAGCAGCAGCGATATCGCCAGTTGCTTCGCCGCCAGCATTAGGTGCTAAGCAGTTCCAGTAAAAAGTGTGGTTCCAAACTTGAGCCGCGTTGTTGAACATACCGCCAGTTGAAGTTTTAACAACTTCTTCTAGTGTTTTGCCCGCAAACTCAGTTCCTTCAACTAAACCGTTTAGTTTAACCACATATGTGTTGTGATGCTTACCATAATGGAACTCAATGGTTTCTTGAGAAATGTGTGGTTCAAGTGCGTTCTTTGCATAAGGTAATGCTGGTAATTCGAAGGCCATTAGTATCTCTCCATGGATTCAGGTTATCGTTTTGTTTACCCATCAGGTAACATTGCTCTATTGCTATTGTACTGATTATTTTTGTGATGTGAATCATTGTTTAGGGAATTATGTGGATTGCAGTAATCGATTTTATGGATTTTAGATAAACCCTACAAACTGTGGCATTTTGTTCTTAGTCTAGGTGTCGTACAATAGACATTATGTATTCAGTCGTCGTACTTAGGAAATCAAATGGAAACTGTAGAAAAGATTAAACAGCAAATTACCGAAAACCCAATTATTGTGTACATGAAAGGTTCACCTAAATTACCAAGCTGTGGATTTTCATCTCAAGTTGCTCAAGTGATGATCAACTGTGGTGAACAATTTGCGTTCGTAGATATTTTACAGCATCCAGATATTCGTGCTGAATTACCAAAATTTGCTAACTGGCCAACATTCCCACAATTATGGGTAGAAGGCGAGTTAATTGGTGGCTGTGACATTATCACTGAAATGTTCCAAAAAGGTGAACTTCAACCAATTATTAAAGCAACTGCTGATAAATTCCGTACAGAAGACGCAGCAGAGTAATTGCAGATGATTGAGTGTTTACGCACTCAAAAAAAGCCCCAAAGCGAAAGGCTGTTGGGGCTTTTTATTATTTTTCAAAACATGTACTTACAAAGCAGTGCTTCTGCATGCGGTTACAGAAAGTTACTTTTCAACCTGTGGCTTTTTCACGGCAGGTAAAATCAAGTTCATCAAAATAGCAACAATACCGCACAAACTTATCCCCGTTAAGCTAAACGAGCCAATACCAAACGCCATTCCGCCAATACCAAACACCAACGTTACCCCGACAATACTCAGATTACGAGGTTCAGATAAATCGACTTGATGACGAATTAAGGTATTTAATCCAACAGCTGCAATCGAGCCAAATAATAAGCACATAATACCGCCCATTACCGGTACAGGTATGGTTTGCATCATGGCACCCAATTTACCGACAAAAGCTAGGGTTATCGCAGTGATGGCTGTCCAGGTCATGATCCGTGGATCAAAACTTTTGGTCAGTGTAACCGCACCGGTTACTTCACTGTAAGTGGTATTAGGCGGACCGCCCAATGCCGACGCTGCTATCGTAGCAATACCATCGCCAGTAAGGGTACGATGTAAACCAGGCTTTTTAAAATAGTCTTTACCCGTCACGTTAGAAATGGCCAAAATATCGCCGATATGTTCAACCGCTGGTGCAATGGCAACTGGGATCATAAATAGAATCGCATGCCAGTTAAATTCTGGGGCGACAAAGTTTGGCATGGCTAACCAATCCGCTTGAGTAACTGGGGTGAAATCGACAACACCAAAGGCTAAGCTCACACCATAGCCAACCAATATACCCGCCAGAATAGGCATTAGTCGGACCAATCCTTTAGCAAAAATCGCTACGATTATGGTGGTCATTAATGCCGAAAGTGAAATCGTTAGCGCGACATTTTGCTCTACGATGATGAAGCTTCCATCACCACTTTTACCTAATGCCATATTGACGGCTACAGGCGCTAAGCCTAAGCCAATGATCATAATGACTGGGCCGACAACAACCGGAGGTAATAAAGTATGTATAAATCCAGTGCCACGAAGTTTTACTGTTAATCCAAGTAGCATATACACCACGCCAGCAGCCATTAAACCGCCCATGGTGGCAGGAATACCCCATGTTTGTACGCCATATAAAATGGGCGCAATAAAGGCAAAGGAAGAAGCGAGGAATACAGGTACTTGACGTTTAGTGACTAATTGAAACAGTAGGGTACCGAAACCGGCTGTAAATAATGCGACACTGGTGTCTAAACCCGTTAATAACGGCATTAGCACGAGTGCCCCAAAAGCGACAAATAGCATTTGTGCGCCTTGAAGCGGAATTAACACGCGTTTCATATTGTTCTCCATCATTATTTAGAAAGTTAGCGTGTGATTAAACGGCGCGAATTGTCACATAAAAGCGATAATATGCATAACAACTTTGAGGACGCTGTAGCGATTATTGTTATTTGATATGGCTACAATACTGGGTCAATTTGGCGGCAGTAAAAAAGAGTTTTCGTTATCCATTACTCGATAGAATTTTATTATGATATAATTTGTTCACTTATATTTGCTGCGTTTATGTTATCAGATGCTGAAAAAACTAATTAATCTCATTACGTTACCACTAATTGCGTTAACCTCGATTACGCTTGTACATGCTGCTGAAGTGAGCAAGCTTGATGAAGCCGATATTACGGTAGCTTCACGCGCAAACGATGTGAAAAATAACGCCCTTAAAGAGGCATTAGCTGCCGTTTTCTTAAAAAACTCTGGTCTGCCGAGTGTAGTATTAAACCCATTGGTAAAAGACCAAATTAATAACCCAGAAGTCATTTTGACTCAATATGGTTATTATGAGAAAAATGGCGAACTCATGCTCAAAGCCAGCTTTGACCATCAACGGGTTATTTCAACGTTACGTCAAGCCGGTTTACCTGTTTGGGGCAGTCAACGACCATTAACCCTGTTATGGATGTCGGTTGATGAAAATAATGAACCGTCTATTTTAGCTGATGCTTCTTCAGCCGATATTCGATCAGAGTTGGCTCAAGAGTCTAATAATAAAGGCATTCCGTTATTGCTGCCGATTATGGATTTGGATGATGTGATGCAAGTGAGTATCACTGATGTACGTGGAATGTTTACTGATGTGTTAGCTAATGCATCTACCCGTTATCAAGCTGATTACTTCGCTATTGCCAATTTGGATACTCAAAGCAGTAACGTTCATTTCACCATCAAATTATTTGATAAAAATAGAACTAATGGTGTACTACAGCCGTTAATTTCACAACAGGGTGAAGCGACGGATTATCAACAAGCCACGAAGCGAATGATGAACATTCTGGCCGATTATTATATTAGCCAGTTTGCCATAGCCTCGACAGGCAGTGATGTAGCTACCCAGGTCAGCTTTACTGGGTTAAACAACATGACTCAAGTGGTACATATTGAAACCTATCTTCGTCAGCTTAGTGCGGTGAAATCCCTGAAACTTAGTCACTTTAAGGGTGAAGCAGCCACTTATACGATAGAATTGTTTAGCAGTGTAGATGACTTGCAACGATTGCTTAATATTGATAGTCGGTTATCAAAATTAGATACCGTTGGCAGTGTGGAGTCATTTTATGAGTCTAAGGCCGACAATTCTACGCCTAAATTACTTTATCAATGGTTGGGCCAATAAGTATTATCAAAAGGTGCGCTGTACACTTTAATTGTACAGCGTGAAATGCTATACCGAGGTGATCTTTATGTGCAGGATTCTTGCTGATACTCGCATAATTGACGGATTTAGGTATAATAACGTTAGTTAGTTTATGATTTTGAGACCTATCTGAGTGACACAAAACTCACCAAGACAATTATCTTTACCCGTTTATCTACCTGACGATGAAACCTTTCAGAGTTATTATCCTGCTTCGGGTAATGATGAGTTGATCCAGAAACTTCAAGCTAGCGCTGAAGGCAATCTAGCGTCTTCTTTGTATGTATATGGCCCAGAAAAATCAGGCCGCACGCATTTAATGCATGCAGCTTGTGCCCTTGCCAATGACCTAGAACGCCGTACTCTCTATATCCCATTAGGCATTCATGCGAGTATTTCACCGGCATTATTTGAGGGCCTAGAATCTCTGGAATTGATTTGTATTGATGATATAGAAGCCATAGCGGGTCATCCTGTATGGGAAGAAGCTATTTTTCATCTATATAATCGTATAGCTGAGCAACAAGATTGCCGTTTAATAGTTAGCGGAAAGGCATCACCTTCTGAAACGGGGTTTTTATTGCCAGATTTGGTTTCTCGTATGCAATGGGGATTAATCTATCAATTACAACCAATGGCAGACGATGAAAAGCTCGTGGCCTTGCAGCGCCGAGCGGCAATGCGTGGTTTGCAGTTGTCTGATGAAGTAGGGCGCTTTTTACTGACGCGAATGGCGCGTGATTTACGCACCTTGTTTGATGTACTCGATAAACTCGATAAAGCTTCTATGGTACATCAGCGTAAACTGACTATTCCGTTTATAAAAGAGATGTTGAGACTTTAATACCTTAGGTTTTAATTCTTTAGGCAAAAATTATCGTCATCAGTCTACGCAATTATATAATAAAAAACGCCAAATGAATTCATTTGGCGTTTTTTATTGTGTGAGTCAATGGTTTATTGCTTCACGTGATCACTGCCACTAAATTGCAATGGTCTAGTCTCAGCAGTGTTTTTTTCAGTTTGTGATGAGATTTTCTGTGGTGATTTTGATGGATCAGTTGTTAGCACCAAGTTTTGTGCCCAGGTTTGGCCTTTAACTAACGCTACTGGTGCAGGTAAACCGTCCATCACTTGGCTAACATCAACTTCAGGCAGTATTTGGCTCAAGACGTAGCTAGCGCGATCGTATAACTCAGGTTGACCGACTCGGCCGCGTTGGCCCCATTCAACCACAATCGTCGAGCTCGTCTCAATTTCTGGTTTGTCAGTAATGGCGATATCACGCAAAATACCATATCGATGGCTCATCATCACTTCTTCAAACAACATGGCAACATCTTCTCGTGTTGATGAATAGGCATAATCATCGTTGGCGAGGTCACTTGAGAAAAATAGCGCTACATCACTTGGAGTATAGGCTTTTTGGGTGTTATTTGCAGATTCACCGGCATAATTTACTTTTGCAAGACCATACATCTCATTACTGGTTAATGGATAGCGTATATTGAGTTGAGCTGATGTCATGGCATTCGATTCATCACGACGCTGATATTCGTCTATTAAGGTAGGTCCTTGAATATTGGCATGCATGCTTTGTGGATAAAAATCATTTGCATGAGCCAGCTCATGATAGAGCAAATCAGCTAAATCATAAGACATGCTGTCAATCGTGCGGTTGATGCGATTACCTTTTTCTATGTATTCACTTGCATAAGCATTATCTTTAACATAACGATAGGGAGATAAATAATTCAGGTCTTCACCAAAGTTGCTGCGATAATCAGGGGTTTCATTAATTGTATCTCGCTGAGCAGTAGTCAACCACAGGTATTCAGGGTCAAGATATATTGCTCCAATAAAACCAGCATAAAAGGCTGGTCTGATATCGTAACTGATGACCACAGCCGTCACTGATTGCAACAATTCTACAAAGTCATTATGTGTTTGTGCGCGTAAATAGGCTTCAAAGTTTGCCCCCATCCAGTCGTGCGACACAAGTACTCTGTCCATAATAGTATCAATCGGATCTGGCTTAGTATCTTGGCTAATAAAGGGCAGCTCGTTAAGAATATTACATTGATTGACTAGTTGGTTCGAGTAAACACAATAGGCCAGATTATTAGCATAAGGTGAGTTAGGCTTGTAAGGGTGCATTCGTGCAATGGGGTAGCTGAAGTAGGCGTCCGATGGGGCGTTTTTTTCTTTGGTTACGAGTAAATTGACGTCATCACTAATGGTTTGGCCATCAAATGTGGCAGTGGCTTTAAGACTGAATAATTGATCGGTATCGACGTTTGGCGCAACAAAAAGTGGCCTATTTATGTCACTCAAATCCACGTTGGTAAAGGCTTTATTATTAGCACTCGGATACATGCACCAACTAATATTTTCAGGTACTTGGCCGTTTATATTCTGTATACGTAAACTCGCATCAGTTCTATTCACCATTTGATGATCGCTTTTAATGCGTAAAATATTGTCATTAGAATCGGCAGTAATTGATATCGTTTCTTCAATGTTGATATTACCGCCAGAGACAGTCACCTTAAAAGCGTAATCTTGGTTACTTGTGGGTGTGAATGCTAACACTTGGCTATTAACTGCAGCTAGTTCAAGACTGGGTCCTGATATCTGCTGCCACAAAAATGATTTGCCAATAGTGTCTTGTTCATTAAGGTTGGCAATAATGCTGCCAGGCTTGTCTTTGGCATAATGCTGTTCAAGGGTAAAAGTCAATTGAGAGTTTGTGTCGGTAATTGAATAAGTTAAACTTTCACTGCAGATTTCGAAAGTGGATGAGGTAGGCACACCTTGATCGTTATTGTCTGAATCTCCTCCGCAGGCGCTAACGAATATGGCACTGGCTAAAAGGCTATAGATCCCTAAATTTTGCGATAACTTCATTAAGCGACTCCATGTCTATTTTATTATTATTTAACAATACATTTTTATAACATCTTGTTTGCAAAATAATGTAGCACGCTGTTTTGGTTAAATGCAACTAACAAAAAAGCGCCCGAAGGCGCTTAGTGAGGCAACAAAAATGAAGTTTGTTTATTGTTGTTCAGACTTTTTCTTCAACCCTAATCCCAGTTCTCGGCCGCGTTTACGAGCATAGAATGGAAAACTCACCAACAAGACACAAATCAATACCGATTCAATCAGTGCAAATACCAGCGCATCAGTGGTGACATAAGCAAGGGTTAAGCCATGTAATAAGTATACACACAGAATAAAACTGGCCCATGCATATGTATATGGGTTACCGGTTAAGATGCCTTTAAGCGGAAACAATAAAGGTACTATCCATATTAAGCTGAATCCTAGCGAGTAGGTGCCATTCATGCCTTGTTGAATAAACCAGCCGCTGAGCAGCAGGAGTAATGCAAGGTAACCAATTCGACTTAGTTGAAACAAGGTTTGTGAAGTCATTATTTTACTCGTTAAAGAATAGACAAAACATTTTCTGGTGGACGACCAATGGCAGCTTTGTTGTTGGCTAGCACGATAGGACGTTCAATTAATTTAGGTGTAGCTATCATTGCAGCGATGAGCTGATCTTCCGATAACGATGCGTCAGCCAAATTTTGAGCTTTATATTCGTCTTCTTTAGTGCGCATAAGCTGGCGAGCTGTTAAACCAAGTTGTTGCAAAATAATCTGAATTTCAGCGGCTGAAGGTGGCGTCTTTAAGTATTCAACGACAGTGACATCTACTGCATTAGCTTGCAACAATGCGAGCGTCTCACGGCTTTTTGAACAGCGAGGGTTATGGTATATCGTTGTTTTGGTGGTTGTCATTGTCATAGTCCGTCATTAAAAAATGGCAAACAATAAGTAGATTTATTGTTTGCCATTATTCTATCAAAGAATAGCTTGTAAGGTTAGATTATCGCGGCTATTTTAATTCTTCCATTGCCCTATCTGCTTGTCTGAATTGTCTTATTCTTGCTTCAATTCGTGCCATTTGTAGGTTTTGGCCATCAGAATAGCGATATGCATAATTGAGTTGGTCAATTGCACCTTTGTAGTTAGCCGATAAGGCCATGAGTTCAGCATTGCTATAATACTCAAGCGCTTTATTGTCTAGCTTACGATATGCATCAGCCATAATTTGATACGGCAGCATACTTTGCTTATCGAAAAATATCAGTTCTTCTAACAGCGGGATAGCTTTTTTAGGCTGATCTGCCTGAACATAAATATTGGCTAAGTTAGCGTTGACCACTTGTGAGGTCGGTTTTAATTTCCGTTGAGCTTCTAATAATGCTATTGCACCTGCAAAATCTTTTTTCTGATCTAATAAATCTGTTTTGGTGTCGATGTAGAACAGATTATTGTCATCTTGTTTTAGTAAATCATCAATGATCACTTCAGCTTGTGCAAATTTTTCTAAACGGAAAAGTGCTAACGCTTTGCCATAGAGCGCGGCCTGTTTAAACGAATACTCGTTCTTTTTGAGTTGTTGATCAAACAAAGATAACGCGGCATCATCACTAAAACTTGAAAAGCGTACTTGGATACGCGCTTTAGCTAGCTGAAAGTTAAGGCTGTTAGGGACATTACTTTTAGGGTACTGAGCCGCGCGGTTACGTGCCTCGGTAATACGTGATTCTGGCAATGGATGCGTCAGCAACATTTGTGGTGGTGTTGTGGTAAAACGATAACGAATTGCCAGTTGACCAAAAAATGTAGCGGCAGCATTAGGATCAAATCCGGCATCGACAAGAATTTGCATTCCAATACGATCAGCTTCTTTTTCATGTAAGCGGGTATAGTTAATTTTAGATTGTGTTGCTAAGGCCTGAGTGGTTGCTAAGGCTGCCATACCGGCTTGTGGTGCAGCAATCGTTAATAAAATAGCCCCTAACATTCCCACAATTGTGGCAGTTGAGCTTTTTTGTTGTGCCTCAAGAGATCGTGCTAAATGGCGTTGAGTGACGTGGGTAATTTCGTGGGCTAATACCGATGCAAGTTCACTTTCGTTGTCGGCATTTAAAAATAACCCCGTATGTACGCCAACATGACCACCAAAAAACGCAAACGCGTTGATTTCATCATTGCGGAGTAAAAAGAAATAAAATGGTGTCTTTACCCCCGTGGCATTAGCAACAAGCTTGTTACCCAGTTCAGATAAATATTGGGTTAACACTGGATCACTGAGTACCGGTGCCGATGAACGAATAACGCGCATATAAGCGTCTCCGTAGACAGTTTCTTTTTCTAAACTAAAAGTATTGACTGCTGCGGTACCAAGATCAGGAAGATCATTATTGGCAAAACTGTGGCCAATACTGGCAGCAAAAAGCACACTAATAGCGCTAGCAGCCAGTGATTTTGAAAAGGTCGATAATGATAATTTACTCAAGCGGAACCTTTAATGATGATTGAATCGAAAAATTAAGCTTAACCAGCAAGTTTGCTTAAGTTACATTGCTTGTGGTTTATTGTCCAAGCTAGGATAATAGCCCTAGATTGTTTAAAGCAAGTTGATAATGATTTTAATTGATTTAACACCCTATGTTTGTCCTTATCCTTTAGTAAAAGTGAAACTTTTACTAAAGCAGATGGATGTGGATGAAAAATTACATGTACTCTTATCTGACCCTGGTTCACGCCGAGATGTTCCCTTGTTGATAAAAAAAATGGGTTTTGGTATTGAAATCATTGCTGATCAACCGCATTGTTTGTCATTTATCATCACCAAAACAAATTGATATTGTTTATATAAAAGGTTTTTCAATGCTGGAAATTTTAACTGATTGGTACAAAACCCGTTTTAGTGATCCACAAGCCATAACGTTAATGTTTATCATTATTGGGATTGGTCTTGCATTGTACTTCGGTTCTGGATTGCTTGCGCCTTTGCTGGTTGCTTTGGTGTTAGCGTTTTTACTGGAGTGGCCGGTAGCACAAATGTCGCGACTGGGTATAAGCCGAACCGCTGCGGCAACAATCGTGTTGGTGGTATTTTTAGGGGTGATGATTATTTTGATGTTTGGTTTGGTGCCGAGTATTTGGCGTCAAGGGGTGTCATTGGTTACTGATTTACCCTCAATGATCGATAAGGGCATGCTAATTGTGCGCGAGTTTAGCGCTGATTACCCGCAGTTTGTGAGTGCATCACAACTTGATTCGATGATGGAAGAAATTAATAAGATGCTTGATACACAGCACCTTATTGATTTAGGGAAACAAATTTTAGGTTATTCTGCGTCATTATTAGTATTAATGGTGTACGCCATTTTAGTGCCATTGTTGGTATTTTTCTTTTTAAAAGACAAAGACTTTTTATTAAACGGCAGCAAACGATTTTTCCCGTCTAACCGTGGTCTAGCGAGAAAAGTTTGGTTTGAAATGGACCAACAAATCTTTAATTATATTCGTGGTAAAGTGATTGAAATTGTTATTGTTGGCGTAGCCAGTTATATCTTTTTTGCTATCATGGGGCTGCGTTACTCAGCACTACTAGGTGTATTGACAGGCTTGTCGGTATTGATCCCATATGTTGGCGCTACTTTGGTTACATTGCCGATTGCATTAGTCGCATTTTTTCAATGGGGTTTTAGTGCTGAGTTTGGTTACTTAATGTTAGGTTATGGGATTATTCAGGCGCTAGATGGCAATGTATTGGTACCGCTATTGTTTTCTGATGCGGTTGATTTACACCCGGTTGTGATTATTGCCGCCGTGTTAGTCTTTGGGGGCTTATGGGGCGTTTGGGGAGTCTTTTTTGCCATACCACTAGCATCGCTAGTAAAAGCAGTCATTAATGCTTGGCCTAATAACCAAGAGCAACAACGAGTCACACTTGACAGTGAATAACACTTGCCTGTGGTATTAAAACATCAGTACAGAAACAGAGCCGTTGGATACTTTAAGCTAACCCCATTATGAGGTTAGCTTTATTATTAGCTTAAGTTGCGCCATATAGAGGTTATGACTAATGGAAATACAGATATAAAATAACTGCTAGGCAAATAACAACGATTAAGAACGAGAAGATAGGCCAACATGGGCGTTTTGCTATTTGCAACCCACTAAATTATAGATAGGCTCATTTTATAGATAGGTACATTGAGCATTATAACGTTTTGTCTTTGCTGTCTTTGCTGCCGTTGTCTTTCTCGTCTGAAGGTTCTTCAGTCAGTTTTTGTTCAGATTCTGGTGAACTGGTTTCTTTTTCAGGATTTTGCTCTCGGTCTTTATGTTCACCAAATTGAGGCATTTTAAATTTGGCAGAATATTTCAACACCGCAATGTTACTTGCAATAACGCCGATGACTAAAATGATAATTAGCCAAACTTCATAACCTTCTAGACTCATTGGAAACTCCTTTTAACCTGCAATTTTATAGCTGATGTTGTTAAGACAACACCAGCTATAAGCATATATGTTTGGTTAGTCGACGGCTAAACGTAGTTCACATTTGCGAATATCTTCAGGGGTATCGACTTCTGGAGAGTCAAATGCGCTGATAGCAATTTTAATTTTGTGGCCGTATTCGAGTGCGCGTAGCTGTTCTAATTTTTCGAGATCTTCAAGTCTACCTAAAGGTAACTTAGCAAAGGCATTCACAAAACGCTTAGTGTAGCCATAAACACCTAAATGCTTGTAAACCGGATAGTCATTGGTATCGCGACCAAAGGGGATACGAGAGCGAGAGAAATACAATGCATTATGGTCATTATCAAATACCATTTTAACGTGCATAGGGTCGTCTAATTCTCTTTTATCGACGATTTCAAATCCTAATGTCGCCATTTCGAATTCACCAGGGTGACGTTCAAATAGACTTATGATTTGTTCGATTGAGATAGGATCAATCAGCGGTTGATCGCCTTGTAAATTAATCACTAAATCGTCATCGTTAAGACCAAGCAATGCAATGGCATCATTAATACGGTCGGTACCAGAGGCGGCATCAGGGCTGGTCATTACGACTTTACCACCAAAGGATTCAACGGCATCTTTAATGCGGTCGTCATCTGTAGCAACATAGATGCTATCGAGGCCTTTTGCTAATGATGCACGTTCATAAACGTGTTGGATCATGGGTTTACCATTAATCGGGGCTAGCGGCTTGCCCGGGAAACGGCTTGAACCATAACGTGCCGGGATTAATAGAGTAACTTTCATTAATATGACCTACTTGTGGTTGTGACAATAATATAGACAATAAATAAAAGGGCTCATAAGAGCCCTTTATGACTTAATCTGTCGTTTATTATATACGACGGAATAACTTAGTCAGCATTTCATCGGTAACTTTCTCTTCCCAGCCTTTACCGTACACGTTGTCCCAAAGTGGACCCATGCTCTTAGTCACGGCAACCATCTTAGCGATAGTTTCATCTGGCAAATCTTTACAGATGTTTTTAGGCAGAGTGATGTTATGAATTTTCATCATTTTACGGAATTCAGTCACACCTTCTGGATAGAATTCTTCCAGCACGTCAAAGGCTAAACAGTTACCAATACCGTGGTGATAACCCAGTACATAACCTAAACCGTAAGATACCGCATGACATGCACCGACTTGGCTATAAGCAATGCTCATACCGCCCATGTATGACGCCATCATTAACTTGTCGTCTTTTTCTGCGTGGTCGTCTAAGAACACTTGACGACATAAATCCATTGATTTTTCGGCAAATGCTTTAGCAAACTCGTTGAGGTATGTGCCTTGTAATGATTCTACACAATGGATAAAACAATCCATACCAGTATAGAACCACTGATCAGTCGGAACCCCTGCAATTAATTCAGAGTCCATGATGATTTGATCAAACACGGTGTAATCTGAGTTTAAACCTAGCTTACGAACGGGTCCGCACAATACTGCAGTACGTGATGCTTCAGCACCCGTGCCAGACACTGTTGGAATACCAATATGATGTATTGCAGGATTTTTAATTAAATCCCAACCTTGGTATTCAGAAGAACTACCAGGGTTAGTGAGCATTAGTGATACGGCTTTGGCTAAGTCCATCGTTGAACCGCCGCCTAAACCAACTACGCTCACTGGTAACTTAGTGTTAAATGCGTTAACTTGCGCCGTTAACGCATCAACTTGTTCAGTTGTTGGCTCATCATCTACGTTTACGTAAATCAGTAGGTCGTGCGCTTGAGTTGGCACGCGGTCAGCTAGCGGTTTACCTTGATGTACATCATCGACAAGGAAAACGACAAAATCGTTAGCATCTTGGCGTTCTTGACCTAATACAACATCAAGTTGTACAAATGAACCACGGCCAAAGATCATTTTTGGTACACATTTAAAATTTTTAAAACTCATTACAACAGTCTCCATTGAGATAAGTACTGTAAAAAGTGCTCTGAGCCATCACTGACCGAGAGGCATCAATGCTAGGCAAAAGCGCGTTTGATATTTTCAATACGTTCAGCTATTTGCTCATCAGTCCAAGACAACTTGATCAACATCGAAATCGTTCGGCTCATGATAGCGTCAGATTTAGGTGTCAGCACTTTAGTGTAGTCAGGGCGATCAGCGATTAGCATAATAGGTAATGCGGCAGGTGCTTTAAGTTCTTGGATGTGTTTCCAATTTTTAAGGTAATGCCAGTTGTTAACATACCAGTAAAAACAACCATCAACTTTGTTGGCAGCCAGCTTTTTATTAATTTCTTGAGTGCGTTCTTCTGTTGGCATCATAAATGTTAAGAAGCCTGCAGAATCGCCGTCTGGATCTGGAATTTCACGGAAGGTGATTTCAGCAATAGATGCCATAGCATCTTTAATGGTTTTCTTATTTTTACGCTGAATAGCAATGATTTTATCAAGCTTACGTAATTGTGCTAAACCCATTGCTGCATTCATTTCTGAAATTCGGAAATTCAAACCCATAATTGGGTGTGATTCTGCACCACGATCATTACCAACATGGTCATGACCGTGATCTGAAAACATGTGTGAGTGGTTATAAATTTCGCTATTGTTAGTGACAATCGCGCCACCCTCACCACAGGTGATGGTTTTAACTGAGTCAAATGAATAACAACCTACATCACCGATGGTGCCCAATGCTTGGCCTTTATAACTGCCACCGATGGCTTGACATGCATCTTCTAAAATCACCAAGTTATGCTTTTTACACACCGCTTTGATTTCGTCCATCTTCGCCATAGAACCACACATATGAACAAGGTTAATAGCCTTGGTACGTGGTGTGATGACAGCTTCAATACCTTCTGGAGATAAACATAATGTTTCGTCAATTTCAGCAAAAATAGGTACAGCACCGGCCATAAACACGGCTTCAACAGAGGCTACGAAGGTAAATGGAGGCACAATAACTTCATCGCCAGCACCAATGCCCGCTGCTGCCATTGCAGTTTGTAATGCAGCAGTACCGCTTGATACTAAATGAGCGTGTTTCACGTTCATTTTTTCGCAAAGTAGTTGCTCCATGTCGCGGGTTTTCCAGCGATCATTACGCATATGGTCGAAGTTATAACGGAAGGTAAAACCGTTCTCCATTACGTCAGCAACTTCCTGCTTTTCTTCAGGACCAAATAATTCAAAACCAGGCATGGAAATCATCTCCTAAAAATTCTGCGCATAGTAGCGCTAAATAAACTGGATGATTATAACGTTCTTCAGTGGTGGTTCGCGACTTTTATTGCATATTTTTAATAACAATAAACAAAGGCCTGCTAAATAACAGGCCTATTAAAAGTGTAAATGGAGATAGAAGGCAAGGTTAAGCTAAATTGCGCCCATGAAGACGGTCGATTGTCACGTCTAAATCTGTGAGTAATCCGTTATTAATTCCGTAAATCCAACCATGTATTGCAACATCTTGGCCACGATCCCATGCTTCTTGAACGATGTTGGTCGACACAACATTTGACACTTGTTCCATCACATTAAGCTCACACAGGCGATCAAAACGCCCTTGTTCACTCATCGATTCAAGAGCATCCTCGTGAATACGATAAATGTCACGTAAATGTCCGAGCCAATTGTCAATCAGGCCCAGTCGCTCTTTATTCATTGCCGCACGAACACCACCACAGCCATAATGCCCAACGACCATGATGTGCTTTACTTTTAGTACATCGACAGCATATTGCAGCACTGATAAACAATTTAAATCTGTGTGAATGACCATATTAGCGATGTTACGGTGAACAAACACTTCACCGGGTAATAAGTCGATAATCTGATTAGAAGGCACTCGGCTATCTGAGCAACCAATCCATAAGTATTCTGGGTTTTGTTGTTTTGCCAGTTGCGCAAAAAAGGTAGGATCTTCTTTATTGATCCGTTCAGCCCAACGGCGATTATTATCAAATAATGGTTTAAGAAGTTTCATGAGCGCTCGAATTAGGTCGTTTTTTACCGGTAAGGTATTACAGGTAATATGTCATTTTGTAATGAGTATATCAGCAATGCCGACGGATCTGGTCTATCCATTGAGGTGATTAATTAAAATTAACTTTACTCAAAAAATCAACAAGATGCTGATTAAAAATGGCTGGTTTTTCGATGTTAGCTAAGTGACCAGCTTGTTCAATGTGCAATAATTGACTGCCATCAATACAGTCATGCATTAAATAACTTTCCAGTGCGGTACGCAAATAACCACTTAATCCTACGGCCACCAAAGTCGGTAATGTTAATAACTCAACCGATTCGAGTGTGTCACGTTTGAATATGGCCATATTGGCAAATTTAAGTAACGCAGTAAGTTGGGCGCCAGAGTAAGACGTTAATTCAGCGCTAAATTGTGCAACAATATTAGCTAGATTGGGGTCTTGGTTGACCAATTGCTCAATCTCTTTACTAAAATATAATGTGCTAATGGTTTGTGCAAGGTCTGCTGATATAGCTTGGTCGTTGGCAACTTGAGCCATTAACCCTTGGTATTTAACGCAATTAACTTGCGGTTCAAATCCCACAAAACTGTTTAACATCACCAAGCCATTAATGCGAGCCGGTGCATGTAATATAAGCTCTGCCGCAATTGCACCGCCACTACCATGACCTACGATGGCGGCAGAGTTGATTTCAAGCTTATCCATTAACGTTAATACGTTTTGGGCCACATCTTGTAAATTTTCAACAGATTCTGGGATAGTGGTTGTTTGACCATGGCCCCAAAAGTCGATGGCAATACATCGATACTGTGATGACAGTTGGTCAATTTGCGATCGCCACATAGTGCTATTGGTGAGTAAGCCATGACAAAAAATAACAACAGGTCCATGTCCTTCATCTAAGTAATACAGTGGTTGATTATCAATTTCTATGTGATGCATTAAAGTGGACATAACAAACTCATTCAAAGAGGAAATGCGCGCAAACATTAAGCCGGAGAGGGCGCAACAAAGAAAACATAATGATTAACTAACTCTGTTAGCCGTTCAATTAAGGGTGATTTTAACGATATTTCTGCCGCAGACAACACTTTTGCAAATTCATCTGCGCTAAATTGCTCCAACAACTCATTAGCGACAGGAAAATAGCTCATGTGCCATGGCTCAGGACTAACGCCACTTAAATCAGGTTGATAGGGGAAATAAAATCCAAACTCAGCAGCATGCGAGATAAGCCATTGATGTAGAGAAGCACAAGGGCCATCGGCGGTATATTCTGCAGTGATTAACTGCAGTGCTTGTTTGCTAATGTTATTCGCATCATATATATCGAAATCGGTGCCCCAATGATGCCGAGATGCGCCAGGGAGGGCAGACCATATCAAAATGGTATCAATCAGCTGTTGGGGCGTGAGTGACGTAAACTCAACTGGATTTGAGTCTTGGTCGAGTAATGGTCGCTGACCTGTGGCTTTGGCGTTCCAAATACTCAATTGACGATCGAATGGTCTATATGCCGAACATATTTGTACATTAAACCCCGCAGCAGATGCCGCGTTCTGCAACTGCTGAAATGCAGTTGCAGTGCGTTGTTCAAGCAAAAACTGTCCTACTGAAACTAAATGACGATCGTCTAAACCGTATAGTTTAGCTTGCTCGTTAGGGATATCAATCGAACAAAGCAGTGAGCTTATTTGCACAATAGCTTTTCCAAAATGCGTTCATAGCAATTAGCTAATATTTCTAAGTCGGCCACGTTGACACATTCATTCACTTTATGAATTGTCGCGTTGACTGGGCCTAACTCCAACACTTGTGCGCCAGTTGGTGCGATAAAGCGACCATCTGAGGTACCACCTGAGGTTTGGGGGTCGGTTTCATAACCTGTGACTTCGCGAATCGCTTCCCGTGTTGCATCAAGCAGTGGACCGTCACCCGTTAGAAACGGTAAACCATTAAATATCCAGTTGATATCATAATCTAAGCCATGAGCATCAAGAATACTTACCACCCGTTGGATTAACTCTTCAGCGGTCACTTCGGTTGAGTAACGGAAGTTAAACATCACGGTTAATTCACCGGGGATAACATTAGATGCCCCTGTACCGCCATTTATATTAGCAATTTGGAAACTGGTTGGTGGGAAAAACTCATTACCGTTATCCCAATGCATTTGTGCGAGTTCAGTTAGTGCTGGAACCGCGTTATGAATAGGGTTGTCGGCTAAATGTGGATAGGCAACATGGCCTTGAATTCCGTTAACGGTTAAGTTGCCCGTTAAGCTGCCACGACGACCATTTTTGACGACATCACCCAATTTATGCGTTGATGAAGGTTCGCCAACTAGCGCCCATGTCATTTTTTCATTACGAGCTTCGAGCGTATCAATAACCCGAGTGGTACCGTTAATAAAAGGACCTTCTTCGTCACTGGTAATTAAATAAGCAATAGAGCCGTTGTGGTCTGGATGCTTAGCAACAAAACGTTCAGTCGCGATAATCATCGCGGCTAACGATCCTTTCATGTCTGCTGCACCACGACCATGTAAATAGTTATCAATAATGGTCGGTTCAAACGGAGGAGTATGCCAACGGTTAAGATCACCAGTAGGCACCACATCGGTATGACCTGCAAAGCAGAAAACCGGATCACTGTTCCCTCTTCTTGCCCACATATTGGTGGTGTCTTCAAAAACCATTGGTTCAATGTTAAAACCAATTGCGGCAAGGCGATTGGCCATTAAGGTTTGGCAACCTTCATCCAATGGTGTTACCGATGGACGTGAAATCAGATCTTTTGCTAATTCAACTACATCATTATTCATTATGCGAACCACGCTTGGTATTGAGCTAGGTTAAAACCAACCAGTAATTTATCGTTATTGACGAGAACAGGGCGCTTAATTAATGTTGGATGTTGCACCATTAAGGCAATGGCTTTGTCTTGAGTGATATCCGTTTTATCTGCATCAGATAAACCACGAAAACTGGTGCTACGTTTGTTAAACAAGGTTTCCCAACCTACAACATCAGCCCACTGCGTAACCATGGCTTCATTTAGGCCATCTTCACGGAAGTCGTGAAACGTGTAATCAATTTTTTCGGCTTCAAGCCATTTGCGCGCTTTACGAACGGTATCGCAATTTTTTATGCCGTATAAAGTCAAAAGAATACTCCATTAATGTCGATAGGGGTGTCATGTAGAGGCTTGGCTCTATAGATAAGCCTGAAAAAGTGCCTTATGTAACATTGATATCATTGAATGCATTTAACAACATTGTGGCATTGTGAAGCGGCTTGGACAAGCCGAAGACGGTGTTTTGAAAAGATTTCATAATATGCAACCTACGCTCACTTAAGCTGAAGGTTGCATATTATCGTGGCGTAATAGTTTACGACACGATTGAGTAGAGGTATTAAATAAATCGAACCAATTTGATGTTACATTTGCACCGTAAAAATAATATCTTTACCCGCAATAACGCTGCCTTGGGCCTTATCTAATTGTTTAACGTCTTCCATATTGGCCAGCACTACCGGAGTGAGTAAACTATCAACTTTTCCGCGTAAGTAAGCTAAATCGAAAGACAAAATCGGTTCACCGGCTTTAACTTGCTGACCTTCCTCGGCTAAACGCTTAAAACCATTGCCTCTAAGTTCAACGGTACCAACCCCAAAATGCACAAACAGCTCAAGCCCTTGTGGAGACTCAATACTAAATGCGTGGTTGGTTTCAAAAATTTTACCTATAGTGCCATCAATTGGGGCAACAATAAATTCGCCCTTAGGGTCGATAGCAATCCCATCGCCAACAATTTTTTCAGCAAATACCACGTCGGGTACTTTTTCAATTGCAACAATATCACCCGATACAGGTGCATAAATGGCAATACCACCCGTTAATGGTGGTTGGCCGGAAATAAGTCGTCTAATGCGGCTTAAAAATCCCATAAGAACAAGCCCCTTTTATTAATATTTTTATGCGCTTAATTGTAAACGGCTCTGTCAACTTTACCAACTTTATTCGTGTGATTAATCGCAATCATGTGCAAAAGCGTTAATGGCTTTACGAATTTCAGTAATTCGAGTTAACAAAGCAATGTGTTGTGCATGGCGGACAAATTTTGTGTAATTACCTTTAATCAATGCCACTTTTACGTCTAATAAATTAGCCGGGTTGATACTCAACTCATCAAGCCCAAGTCCGACTAACAAAGGTAAGACGTATGGATCGCTGCCAAGTTCACCACATAAAGAGACTTTAACATTTGCCTGTTTACAGTGGTTTATGGTGATGGAAATTAATTGAATAACAGCAGGTGATAAAGGTGGATATTGTTTGGCTAAATGTGGATTAGTTCTATCGGCCGCTAAAGTATATTGAGTTAAATCATTGGTGCCGATACTGACAAAATCGAGCAGTGGCAGCATGCTGGGTAGGTTCAGTACCGCTGCTGGGGTTTCAACCACAATGCCGTAACTCAGGGTACCAAAACCTTTTTCTTGTTCAATTAATTCTGCTTTGGCACGTTCAATTAATAAAAATGCGGCGTCAAGTTCTTCAACCTGGCTTACCATCGGAAACATTAATCGAACCTGGCCATGATTCGCCGCCCGAAGTATTGCTTTTACCTGGGTGATAAAGGTCTCTGGGTGCGCCAAACTATAGCGAATACCACGAATGCCAAGAGCTGGATTATCTTCGTTACTTTGCGGCAAACAAGGGATCTCTTTATCTGCGCCGATATCAAATGTTCGAATGGTCAGTACGTCACCTTGTAAGCTATGAAGGGCGTCACAATAGAGTTTATATTGTTGCTGCTCATTAGGTAGCGCTTTGGCATTCATCAATAAAAATTCAGTACGAAACAAGCCAATGCCTTGTGCTCCGACTTCGGCTGTATGAGATATTTCACTCAGATTACCCACATTGGCCAGCAAAGTGACCAGATGACCATCATTGGTTTGACTGGGCTTATCTTTATAAATCATTAACGCTTGGCGACGCAGTAACTCTTGTTGTTGTTTTTGCTTTAATTGGTCGAAAAGTTCAGGTGATGGAGCGATATGTAACTCACCAGACATTCCATCTAAAATAAGCTGCGAACCATCTGTAATAGGATCTTCAGATTGTGAAAACTGATAATTGAGTAATGCAGGAATTCCTGCTGCCCGAGCCAAAATGGCAGTATGGCTTGTTAAGCCTCCTGATTCGAGAATAAGTCCAGTAATGTGGGTTAATGGCAATATGGCAAATTCAGCAGGGGTTAAGTCATCAGCGAGTAAAATAGTGTCTTCAGTGAGTGTTGATAAATCCCATTGCAAATGGCCATGCAAAGCACTGGTGAGGCGTTTAGCTAAACAAATTATATCACCGCTACGATTGGCCAAATAAGGGTCGTCTAATGACAACATTTCTGCAGCATGTTGATTAAAAATACGATCAACTGCGACAGCTGCGCAGACTCTAAATTGCTCAATATGTTGATGTAGTTGCTGCTGCAGCTCCTCATCTTCAAGTAACATAATATCGCTATCAATCAGTTGGAAATTATCACAATCTGGGCACAGGTGATGTTGGCAGTGTTGTAAATGTGCAATCAAGTGATGAATTGCCTGGGTTAACTGTTGCTGTTGCTGGTCAATTTGTTCAATAGAAAGCAGTTTAAAATCGAGTGGTGGCAGTTGGGTGGTAATAGTTAATGCTTTACCAAAAGCGATACCTGCAGATACAACGATTCCATTGATTGACATAACGTTGTCCTATTAACTAAGCGTAATCAGCATTGAGGCTATTTTGTCAACGGCTGCTTGGCCGTGTTCACCTGACGCTAACACCGTCACAGACATGCCTTGGTAAAGGCCTAATGTTTGCAACTTAAATAAACTTTTCGCACTGGCTTGTTTTCCATTACATTCGACCATAATGTCGCAATCAAACTCTTTTGCCTCTTTTACCAGTAATGCCGCTGGACGGGTGTGAATACCGTGAGGAGCAACAATGGTGACCGTTTTTTGATACATAAACAACATACTCTGTAATGAATGACAACTAAATACTCATCGGATTAAGTATCAATATTTCAATAAGCTAGTCGAAAGTACTCACTAGCCATTTGGTTGAAAAATGCTTGTAGAACCCAAGTTTTTAATCTGATGGAGACAATATACCCTAAAGTCAGAAGGGCTAAAAGTGATGTTCGACTCGAAATGATCTGCGATGTAATCATCAAGGATATAAGCCAATATTGGTAGTGCTAAGAATGAGAGGGTTTAGCAGGTAAAAAACTAAGGCTTTTGGGGCTGACATTTGCAATGCTCCGCCTGACAAGCCTTAGTCAATAAATCGTTTTATTAATTATATTTTAAATTGCCCTAGTGTTTTGCTCATATCAACACTAATGGCTTGCAACGATTGCGCTGCCTGGCTGTGGGTTTCGTTAGCGGTTAACGACTGTTCGGTGAGTTCAGAAATGGTATTGACGTTGACATTGATGTCTTCGGTAACCAATGCTTGTTCTTCAGTGGCACTAGCAAGTTGTGCTGTCATGCCACTAATATTATCGATGAGTGCTAGAATTTCGATAATTGCATCGCTTGACTGTACGGCTTTTGACTGTAACTGAGCAGACTCCCGTTGGGTATGAGTAATGCTGTCGATAACCGATTGAATACCCGTTTGGATCTGACTAATAATTTTATTGATTTCATTAGTCGATGACTGAGTTCTATTCGCGAGTGCTCGTACTTCATCTGCCACTACAGCAAAGCCTCGACCATGTTCACCGGCTCGTGCTGCTTCAATGGCGGCATTGAGCGCAAGCAGGTTAGTTTGATCTGCAATACTGCCAATAACATCAAGAATACTGCCAATCTCAGCGGATGAATGACTCAGTGTTAGTGACACTGTTTCAGCTTGATGTAATTCATGGACTAAACTTTGTGTTTGTTCAACGGTTTGTTGCATCAATTTTTGATTCTGTTCCGCTTGATGTTTTACATTAGCGGCACCGTCAGCTGCATCTTGTGTATTTCGTGCCATTTCTTGGCTAGTCGATAACATCTGGTTGATAGCCGCAGCGACACTTTGGGTTTCACTATGCACTTGATTCGCGCTTTGATTAGATGACTTTACGGTGTCTAATAAATGTATGGCTTCATCATTTAAGGTATGCCCGAGCGGTTGCAAATTAGCCACCATATTGGCAATTTTAATCACAAATTGATTGAATGCATCAGCCAATTTAGCCACTTCGTCGTTACCTTCAGTCGACAAACGCTGGGTCAAGTCACCTTCACCTTTGGCTATCTGTTCCATCGCATCGATCGTGACGTTGAGAGGTTGGGTAATGGAATGATTCAACAATAAAAAGAATGCAAAAATAGGCACTGAAATAATCATCATGATAATAAAATAATCAATAATGATACCCGTCATGCTTTCATTAACATCGTTGACGTTAACTTGAGTGATTAAGGTCCAATCAAGGGCTGAATAATACTGCGCTGCGACTAATACTGTTTGAGGCTGATTTTGTTGGTCGACAATAGCAAGTTCATTTTGTGCGATGTTGTTTTTTTTGGCGTTAGCGATCAATTGTTGATATGAATTAGAACCGTTGAATGTTGCTAAATTGGCAAGTGGTTTACCGATAGAGTTTTGATTAAGCGGATTAACAATAATGCGGTCTTGGTTATCAACAATGATAAAAGCTTGATGATCATTAACCTCAATTTGACTGGCAAATTGGCTTAATATTTCAACCGTAGCGTCCGGCTTAGCCAATTTAAACGCATCAAGAGTGCTACTTAATTGGCTGACTTGTCCACTTATCTGCTTATATTTTTCCTCAATTAAATGATTATATTGTTCTTTAATTGAAAAAGAACCGAAAACCACAGTGCCTACAGCAGCTAAAGCTAACATAATGAATAAGCGCTTTAAAATGGTTAAGCGTCTTAATAATCCAATCATCATCAGTCCTAATTCAAACAATCCATACAAAGTTGTGCGATTATAATGAAAATATGAAAAAACATAAGCTTGAAAGATTGTTTTTGTGAGCAAACAGCTGATTTTTACATTTGTTAATTGAATGTGTTTATTTGTAAAAAATTATTGATTATCAAATGATTAGTGTACCATTAAGTTTGATTGGTTAATTAACATGCTAATCGATTGTTTTAATTTTGATTTTTTTTTGATTTACCCGCAAGATTAGCTTAATTAATGGATAAGGTACCTACGTTATGAATTCATCTTCTACAGTCAAAAATGACGACATTTTACTTAAACTTTGTCATTCTGTTTCTCATGTTCTGTCTAGCACTAGTGCGAGCCATATTAGTCATGCTGGGATGGTTCAAAGTATTTCTCGTACCCGTTTAAAGCCTGATTTGGCGTGTTTTTCCATTTTCGACGGCGGCTTTTCAGGTCTAGTTGTTATCAATTTTTCAGCTGCCGCGGCTATTGAAATTTATCGCCGCTATATGATCAACATGGGCATGCCTGAAACAGAACTCGCGTTTTCACATACTTCTGATGATGTCAGTAATGTTATGGGCGAATTAATGAACCAAATTTTGGGTGATTTTATTGGTAAAATATCGAAAGAATTGCAAACATCAATTAGCCAAAGCCAACCTAAAATGTTGGTTATCAATAAAGAGTTAACTATTTCTATCGATACAAACCTCGATAATGCAGTTGCCAGACGAGTGTCATTTAAGACTGAAAATAATCATATTTTTTATCTTGAATTCGCCATGGATAAAACTGAGTTTATACGATCAGCAGACTTTGAAATGGACGAAGAGTTTGATTTAGATTCGTTAATTGAAACTCATGGTAAAACAGCGCAAGTCAGCACTGTAAAATCAAAAGATGTATTAAATGATCCCAATATTAAGGGCATTGTTGTCGATGACGCAGATGACTTGCTTAGTGAACTTGGATTATAAGTTCGCTTTATAACACCAGGTTGGTTTATCAACTTGATGGTTTTTTTGTAGTGGCGATGACAATAAAAATAAAAGGTTAACCATAAAAATGGCATCTAAAGCGACTTCTATTGATATAGCTTACCGTGCAGGCGTGTCGCAATCGACAGTGTCTCGCGCGTTAAGAAACAGTCCGTTGGTAAATTTAGAAACGCGACAGCGTATTCAAGCCATTGCAAAAGAACTCAATTATAAAGTCGATAAAAATGCCAGTAACTTACGCATGCAAAATAGCCATACGTTAGCATTGCTAATTTGTGAAGATCCTACTAACGATGAGTCGATGATCAACCCATTTTTTCTCTCTATGCTGGGTTCGATTACTCGAGCAACCGCCCGTCAAGGTTATGATTTATTGGTGTCATTTCAGCAGCTTTCAACGGATTGGCATGCAGATTATGAAGACAGCAATAAAGCCGATGGTATTATTTTATTAGGTTATGGCGATTATATGGATTATGCCCATAAACTTGATAAGCTTATCGAAAAAAATACTCACTTTGTTATCTGGGGAGCTGAGCATAACAATAAAGCGGTGTTGTCTATTGGTTGCGATAATCATCAAGGTGGTTTTGTGGCCACGGAGCATTTGCTCGGGTTAGGGCATAAACACATTGCGTTTTTAGGTGACTCGTCAAGTCGCAGCCCTGAATTTCGCGACAGGTATTTAGGTCATGTTGATGCTTTAAAATCTACCGGTATCGAAGCCGACAAACAGTTACAGCATGACGCTATTAATACCGAAGCCTCTGGCTATCATGCCGCCAACGTATTATTAGATAGCGGCGTGTCATTTGATGCTATTTTTACTGCGAGTGATCTTATTGCGATAGGGGCGATTCGTGCATTGAAAAAGCGCGGTGTTGTAGTGCCAGATCAAGTTGCTGTAGTGGGATACGATGATATTCCAGTGGCCAGTTTTGCCAATCCGGCGTTAACAACCATAAAGCAAGATACTCAGTTCGCAGGTGAAATACTTGTCGAAAGTGTGTTGAAGTTAATCCGTGGTCAAGAAGTTAGCCAGCGATTAATCAAGACCCATTTAGTGGTGCGTAGTTCATGTGGTGCAAATGTAGAAGATAATTAGATAATTGATATTAAGTGCATTGAATACTTTATGTAGTGCTATTTTTTTATTTACAGAAGCTTGGCAAACTAATGCTCTGAGTTAAGATCACTTATTTTACAGTAACAACTTACATGCTTATATCATTAAATCGCTTTCAAACATGTGTGTAATTCCTGCTATTAAATTGTTTTTAAAGGATAAGTTTTTTATGGCCGGTGCCAGTTTATTAACCCTATTAGATGATATTGCGACTATTCTGGATGATGTGGCAGCAATGAGTAAAGTGGCTGCACGCAAAACTGCGGGCGTTCTGGGTGATGATTTAGCCTTAAATGCACAACAAGTGTCGGGTGTTGCTTCTGATCGTGAACTGCCTGTGGTATTTGCGGTGGCGATGGGATCATTTAAAAATAAAGTGATTTTAGTGCCGATGGCTATGCTGATCAGCGCGTTTATTCCATGGGCTATAACGCCTTTATTGATGTTTGGTGGTTTGTTTTTATGTTATGAGGGCTTTGAAAAAGTCTATCATTCACTAACTCATAAACGCGCTCCTGTGATCGATGACGATGCGGTAGTCGCCAAAGCAAAAGCGGATATCGAAGATTTAGCCGCATTCGAAAAAGAAAAAATAAAAGGGGCTATTCGTACCGATTTTGTCTTATCGGCTGAGATCATCGCTATTAGTTTAGGTGTGGCTGCACACATGGATCTAATGGGGCAATTTTTAACCTTATGTGTGATTGCCATTGTGATTACGGTAGGGGTATACGGTTTAGTAGCAGGGATTGTTAAAATCGATGATCTTGGTTTGTTTCTGGCTCAGCGTAAGCCAAGTGGAATAGGGCATAAATTGGGTTTAGGATTAGTATCTGCTGCCCCTTACTTAATGAAGGTCCTGACATTTGTCGGCACTATTGCCATGTTTATGGTCGGTGGCGGTATTTTAACTCACGGAATTCATGTGGTGTCTGAATGGATTGTGCATGCAGAAACGCTGGTAAGCCAAGTGAGTGTTGTTGGTGACGTTTTAGGGCTATTAACCCCAAGCGTGTTGAATGCACTATTTGGTGTTGTTGCTGGTGGTTTGGCGGTATTATTGATGAACGGTGTGACCAAGTTACTGCCTGCAAAAGATTAGTTAATCCAAGTATTTGTTGTGGTAAGCAATGATGGGTAAAAACATACAAAAAAAGCATAGTCCATGACTATGCTTTTTTCGTAGTATTGACGATAACGACGATGTTAATCAGTCTCTTAGGACTAAACCGTTAAATTATCGGGACTGTCTGGATTTGGTACTGTTTTTGGATTTGGCCCATATTCGTTGTCATCTTTACTGTTAAAGCACATCACAACCAGTAAAATTAATATGCCAAGCAATGGAATAAATATCAATAATAACCACCAACCAGAATGGTCTGTGTCGTGTAAACGACGCACACTCACTGCGATACTTGGGATCATGATGGCGAGTGAATAAATTGAGCTTAATACCCCAGCACCGTAAACGTCGCTATAAAAACCGACACCCATGTCCAATAGCGTCAGTACGATACTGATCACCGCGCTGATTAATCCAAACATCCAGTATTCTTTACGACGTGCACGGCCGCTAAAATCAAAATACTGCTTCAATACTTTTACATACCAATCCATTTGTTGTTCCTTAACGTTAACTTTTTTTAATCTGGTGTATTAATAACAAGATAGTGTTGAATTAACAAGGTTTTGTTTCAGGATACACACAAAAATAAAGCCGTTGTGAGTCACAACGGCTTATTGAACAAGTTAATAACAGTGCTATCAATATACTGCGATTAATACAGTGCTATTTAGCGAGTGTTTGTTGTACAACAGGGTAAAAGTCCCATACTTTTTCATCGGTCATCGAACGCACCAATTTAACGTATTCAGCATGAGTCCACGCTAGCGGTGTAGCTGAATTGGTACCTTGGCCCATTTTGTAATTATAACGAGTCTCATTGCCTACGCCGTCCCAAGCTTGTTCTGGCAACATTAACCCTTGGTTAGCAAAGGTTTCCATGCCTTGAACATAGGTATTGATTAATACTTTCTTCGTGTCTGGGGTTAACGTGTCGTTCGCTTTTGCTAAGGCTAATTCGTAATGACCGCGTTCACCGGTAAAGAAGGGCCATACTCGGCCTCGTTGATTTTCGGTGTCGCCTTTTTCAGCGTAGCTAAGGCCTGTGACAGTGTCTTCACCGTATCCATCATTACCATAACGACGGTATCCTGGGACTTTACTGCCATCTTTGGCGGTAAATTGGTATTTAACTCGTAAGTTATCTTCAAGATTTTGGTTGTCTATTAGCATGACGCTGTTTTTAATAACAGGGTCTTGGGCGTTAACCACACCATAACGGACTAATTCTAAAAAACCACCGTCGAGGATCACGCGCTGATCTAAACCAGGTTTACCATTGTTATCAATGAGCTTGTCGGTGTTATTAGGGTTACCATTTGGGCTAATGCGCACATAGTAAGGTGCAGCTTTACCTTTGGAATCTGTTTGACCTAATAAGCCTGAGGTGGTGACCATCGTTGTTTCGAGCTGACGTTGCAGCTTACGTGCTAAATCAGCATACTCAGACGCTTGTTCATCTTTCGCTAGCGCTCCAATATCACTGGCAGCCACTAAACCGGCAATTACGGCTGCAGTTGTGGATGGAGAGAATCCTGCTTGCTCTTCCCAGCGTTCTTGTTGAGTACTAGGAGGGTTAATTTCAGTGTCATTCCAATCCAGTTTTACTTTGCCGCCTTTAACTAAAAAGTCAGCGGCTGGTTTAAGCATGTCGTTATACCATTGGATTATTTCTGCATCGCTAAGCACACCTGCTTGCCACAGTTTCCAGCCGAGCATGATTGGCATAGCGGTTTGATCTAACTGCACGCCAACCCATTCAATTTCACCATCGACATGGGTTTTCTGTAAAAACCATCCAGGAGTACCTGCAAAACCAGGTGTTTGTTGTTGAACTTGAACCTGCTTTAAATATTCAAAAGCCACTTTTGGTGTTTGAATATCGCCCATGGCTAAAAATGCCATTGCACATTGGTAAAAATCACGTGGCCATACGGCTTTATAGCCTGTGCTGCCTACTTTTGCTGAAACCGTGTCGCCCCAAGGATTTGAAAGTGATGCGATTAACGCACCAGCATGGGTTTTATCTTCTTGAGCTTTTAACACTAAGGCGCTGGCATAGAGTAATTTACCGTTATCTGTAGTGTTGCGGCTCATGTCATTTAATGGCTTCAGCGAGGCTAAGTAATCTTTCCAGCCAAGATGTTTATCGTCGCCTAAATACGCTTGTTTAACAGCGTCATAACCCGCATCTAATGTCGCTTGAGTGTTGGCTAAGCTGCTTGCTTTGTCTTGGCCAAAACCAATAACCAAATTAAAGCTTAGGCTGTCATTAACATTGGTAAGGGTGGGGTATTGTGCCGTTAGGGCGACGTTACCGCCTTGATTGGTGTCGCTAGTGGTTTGGTAATGATAATCAAGTTTACCGTTATCTTGTAAATCGACAATACCATCTGATGTGCCGACGAACCCAGCGCTAGCGGCGACAAAATCGACATCTGTTTTAACCGTCATTACCGTTGAGTTAGTGTCACTGGTGTAAGCCACTAGCGATTGGCCTTCAACTCTAGCAATGTCATTGGCGCCACTGTTATCAATGTGCGGATTGACATAAAGGTGTGGTGTAATGCCAGCCTCAAAAGCAGTAAAGGTGACTTTCATCATCAAGCTACTTCTATCGGGATCGGTAAAGATATGTTTTTCTATTTGGTATTTACCTTCAACATCTTTATTGATGACTTTATAAGCCAGCGATAATGGCCGCCCCATATCATCGGTATCTAAATACTCAATAGTGCTGATAGTATTGTCTTTTTCAGTATCGACAAAGCCTTTGCCAGAGATAATAAATTGCAGTTCTTTAAGCTGGGCATTGTGAATAAGGCCAAACATGGTTTCGGTTAATACGCCTTGAGCAATCGAAAACCATACTTTACTGACCGGGTTTGCAGCTGTGTCTTGATAATTGCCGTTAACATAGGGCTCGTAAGATGTGCCTATGCCCGTTTTTCCTGAGAATGCCCAAGTAGGTTCTGTGCCTGGCGCACCGGGGGCGACGTTAACAACTTGAGCTGAAGTGTTAACTTGAGTATCTGCTGGTGAGCACGCACTTAAGGCTAGTGCCATCATGCTGGTTGTAACAGCTTTCGCTATGATGCTGCGATGCGTGAGTAAATGTGGTTTTAACATGGAATTCCCCAAAATAATGATCTTAATTTAGGGCCTGTTGATCTTTCAAGGTTGTTTTTGCAGCAAATTGTTGGTCATTTGTACAAGGCAGAGACTTTGTGGTGTAGTTATTCTACATAAAAAGTCGATAACGCAGTAAAAATGACCAACAAACGCTGCCCGAAGGGTTCGGCTAAAAACGTTTTACTCTTTGTTGAGTTACTCTTCGTTAAGTAAAAGTAGCTTAGATTGCTAGGCAGCAATCCGCTCGCCTCGATTAAAACGTTTTTATCTCGAACAAAATTTAACCTGCAAAGATCAACAGACCCTAGTTACCAGTGACAAAGACTGGTAATTCTTATTGTGTTTGCTTGTCTTGATCGACAAATAACACCGCAATGCCCGACAACATCATAAATATCCCGCCTAGTACTAACGCGTAAATAGGTTGTCCATCAAAAAATACCTTAAGCAATAAGCCAAGAATACTGGCCGCTAACAGCTGTGGGATCACAATGAAGAAGTTAAAAATCCCCATGTAAACGCCCATTTTTTTCGGGGGTAACACACCTGATAACATGGCGTAAGGTACCGATAGAATAGATGCCCAGGCAAAACCAACCCCAATCATCGGTATCCATAACAGGTTAGGGTTTTCAATAAACATAAAGCTAATGAGACCCGCACCGCCAATAAACATGTTGATGGTATGGGTGAGTTTAATGCCGACTGCTTTAGCCAGAAACGGAATAATAATCGCAGCAATTGCAGCAAAGCCGTTATACGACGCGAACAACATACCGACCCAATCAGCACCGTCATTGTAGGCTTGTGATACCACATCAGTGGTGCCGTAATGGAACGAGGTAACGGCCGCTGTGGTGTAAATCCACATTGCAAAAAGGGCAAACCAAGCAAAAAACTGCACCAGTGCTAGCTGACGCATGGCTTTGGGCATATGAAACAAATCATCGACAACATTAAACGTCATGCCTAATCCGTCGCGCGTTACTGACGATTCAGTGTTGTTGTTTGACAGTTTGGCTAACTTACGCGAACAGTAAAGTTGCAGTGGGCCGAAGGTAAAAATACCCAAACTTAAAATATAAAGTTGCTTATCTAGATCCAGGCTAACAATTGCGAGAGTGAAAATGGCGCCAATCGCAATCCATATAATCGCACCATTTTGATATTGTTTGGCTGTACGCGTATTGACGTTAGTGTCTTGTGCGTCAGTGGTGTCTTGTTGATGAAATTCAGCTAATTGCTCTGGAGAGTATTCTTTGGTTGAAATAATGGTCCAACCTACGGCCAACATTAGTACCGCGCCACCAAAGTAAAATGCATAGCGTACAGAGTCGGCAATTTCGCCCGCTGGGGCGGTATTTTCCACATCAAAGACATTGGTTAAAATATATGGCAAGGCAGATGCCACCACCGCGCCAATACCAATGAAAAAGCTCTGCATTGCATAGCCTTGGGTCCGTTGGTTTTTGGGTAGATTATCGCCGACAAAAGCACGAAACGGTTCCATGGCGATATTGATTGAGGCATCCATAATCCACAACATACCCGCTGCAATCCATAAAGTAGGCGAGTGCGGCATGATAAAGAGTGACAATGTGGTTAATACTGCACCAATTAAAAAATAGGGGCGACGACGGCCAAGGCTATTCCAAGTATTGTCACTTAAGTAACCAATAATAGGTTGTACGATGAGGCCCGTGAGCGGTGCGGCAATCCATAAAATGGGAATATCATCAATAGATGCACCTAAGGTTTGAAAGATACGGCTGACATTGGCATTTTGCAGTGCGAAACCAAATTGGATCCCCAAAAAGCCAAAACACATATTGAAAATTTGCCAAAAATTAAGCTGCGGTTGTTGGGTGACGTTTTTATGATTATTGCCAGACATGTGACATCCTTTTTGGTAAGTCATTGTGCTTACTTCTTGTAATTTTACTTCTTATGGCGAATTCGTAGATAACCATTGAGATGGCTACGTTACATATTAATAGTTAAAAAAATGGCAAATACGCATCTCCCTAAGACGGGTATTCGCCAAGACCTACGCTTTATCCATTAGCGACTTTCGTCAAATAATCAATGGATAAAATAAATGAAGGTACTCTAAAGCTGATGGTCTCCATGGTCGAAGACACACCAGAAACGACCTAACCATTCCATCCTGAAATTAGAAACGAAACAGCATGTTTTATAGTATCCTCGAGCTTGTTCTTGGTACAACTGACTACATACGTATTCATGCTTTGTGAGTAACCTAATGCGAACACTTATGTAACATTCCAGTGTTACAAGGCTTTAAAACGAATCGCGGTACCCCCACTGGCTGCTAAGTTCAGTGTCATCGCGTCATTTGCAGTAACGATTTTGGTTTCAATCACGTAATCATATGGATTAGTTAACCAATCAGCTTTATCACCGTCACGATAAATTTCGGCTTGGTAGCGTTTCCCCTGGGTGAGGAAGTCTAATTTTAATGTCAATTTTCGTGAATCTTCATCTGTTAATGCGCCTAGATACCAGTCTTCAGCACCGCGCTGTTTTCTTGCAAAGGCAACATAGTCACCAATTTCACCCGCAAGGGCAAAACTGTCGCTCCAATCTGTCGGTACATCTTGAATAAACTGGAAAGCATCGAGACGTTGCACATAGTTGCGCGGTAAGTCTGCAGCCATTTGAATAGGGCTGTACAACACAACATATAAGGCTAATTGCTTAGTAAGTGTGGTTTTTACGCGGTTTACCGCATCTAGACCTTCAGGCGCTAAATTAAAAATCCCAGGTGTGAAGTCCATCGGCCCAGCTAGCATACGGGTATAAGGTAGAATTGCTGTATGTTCTGGAGTATTAGGTGGGCTTCCCCATGCATTAAACTCTTGGCCTCGAGCGCCTTCGCGTGCTATCCAATTTGGATAAGTACGACGTAGACCGGTATCTTTAATCGGCTCGTGAGTATTAATGCTAATGCCACGTTTTGCGGCTTCGGTAACGCTATGTAGATATTCGTTAACCATAAATTGGCCGTCGTGCCATTCATGGCGCACTATACCATTTTCATCAACGCGCTTAATGTCACCACCGTCTGCTACGTAACCGGTTTTAACTTGAGTCACGCCATGTTTTTGATATAAATCATAAGCATCACTCATTTGATTTCGGTAATTAGTCACTGAACCTGAGGTTTCATGATGACCAATTAAACGGACATTTTTATTGTGACCGTATTGTGTAATCTCATCGATATTAAAATCAGGGTAAGCCTTCGTAAAGCTGAATACATCGCCGTTATCGAACCAACTACCATCCCAGCCTTCATTCCAACCTTCTACCAATACCCCATCAAACCCATATTGGGCGGCAAAGTCCATATAACGCTTAGTTTCGCTGGTGGTCGCACCATGCTTAGGGCCGCTTCCCCAGGTGTTTTCATTGAGGTGCATTCCCCACCAAATGCCGACGTATTTACCCGGTTGCACCCAAGACACATCACCTAGTTTATTGGGTTCATTAAGATTAAGGATAAGATCTGAGTTAAGTAAACCTGGGGCATCTTTAGCAATTTGAATCGTACGCCAAGGTGTTGAAAAGCCAGGTTGAGTCTTCACTCGAATACCATCTGACCAGGGGGTTAAATCAGCACGTAAAATACCGTCACGCCCTTGATTAAGCACCATAGCGGCATAATCGGTGAGGGCGGCTTCATGGATGCTTAAATGCACGCCATCAGCCGTTCTAAAAGTCATAGGTGTGTGGGCTCTGTCGATTTTATCAAGTGAGGTTGTACGGTATAAATATTCGTAGCGGTTCCAGCCGCGCCCGGGGATCCACCATGCGGTTGTGTGTTGTGGATCTGGGATGGCAAATTCAGTCAATTCATCGGTAATATCGAGTTTTGGTGTGTTAGCCAACCCGGTTTGTTTTGGCACTAGGTAACGAAAGCCAATACCGTCATTAAATGCTTTAAATTCGATATCGAAGTCAATTTTGCCGTTACTCAGAGTGGCGACCACGCGGTTGTAATGATCGCGGATATTTTCACGTTCACCCCAAGGTTGCTGCCATGTTTGGTCTACGCTGCTGTTAGTCACATGTTTAATGTTAAAATCAGTACCTAATTCACCTACCTGTTGAAATACCAACCCTAATTTACTTGGGTTGATAACAATATTGTCATTAAATTTTACTTGGTATTCAGGACGGCCATTATCATCGGTCAAGCTGATGTTGATGTGCTTGTCAGGCGAGGCGACATTAATGGTTTTAGCTTGAGCGAGACTGGGAATGGTTGATAACGCGACAGCACAAGCTACTGCGATAACATTAAGTGCAAAGTGTGACTGTGTGGATAGCGGATTTGCTCCGTTAAATAAAACGCGCGCCATAGCATGTCCTTGTTGATTATTATTTTATCTTTAGAACAAGTAATATATGACGCTTTTCGTTTATACAGCAAAGATTTGCATACGTATTCAGTGTGCCAAGCAAGTGCTTGAAGTGAAATTACGCAACAATTTTATTACCCCACGAACAATGATTGGCTCAGGGTTGATTACTTGACTCAGACATTAATTCAGCGGTGAGCTAAAATTTAAGTATGAACCTTATAACCAATTCGTAGCTAGAAATTGTGACTATTGGCATGATCCGCTCTACTCGAACTACAACATTACGTATTTGGACATTTTCAATGAAATTAAAAATAGCGCATAAGTGTGTTTAATGAATGGCGAAAAGTATTAATTTTCACATTTTAGTTGGTTTATCTCTTGGGGATATTAAATTTATTAGCGTTATTTTTAGTGCGTATGGTTATGATGGGAAAAGGCTCTTAGTAATAACTAAGAGCCTTGATTTCTATAATTCTTTTTCTACAATTTTTTGAATGTTAGATGCGCGATCATCTATTTGTTCAACATTGGTAACTGGAGAGTGGTTTAAAGTTAGAACACCATTTTTAAACTCTGCAAATTTATCACTTCTGTGATTATCACTATAGTTTTGAATCACGACTTTTTTCAAAGACTCTTTAATAATGTCTCTAGCAAAATCTTCTGAACACATTTCTTTAAATGCTTTTGCTAGAGGATGAAAGTAAACTTTAGGCCAACATTCATCATATAGGTGGCTGTAACCATCAACTTCTAATGTTGACCAGTTTACTTCAATTTCAAACTCAAAGCCTGAGTCTTTAAATATTTTTTCCTTCAAAGATCCTAATCTGTTACTTTCAAACTCTTTTGTTGCACGTCTTTCTGCTAAACCCATGGGTAATCTCCATATAAATAATAAGTGTTGAACACGTTATAAAAGTTTTTCTAACTTTCTTTTTATCAAAGAATGATAATCGTTAGGTAGTTTCTGAGCGAAACAATGTTTTAAGACAATTCGGTTAGAGTCCTTTAACATAAAGAAATTGTTACTATCAATATTAGTGAATTCAAATTCCTCTACTTTCCCTACCAAATCTTTACCAAACTCATCAGTAGCAATTTCTAAAAGTATTTCAAAAGTGCTGTCGATTAAAGATATAGCATTTTCAGTTTCGATATTGTCAAGCGTATTGACATTAGAGAATCTAAACTTTACTGCAATACCGAGATTGTTTATTATAGCTGCTTCAATCATCTGAACTCTTTCATCCAGTGATAATGTAGCGTTATCTTCTAAAGTGTTGTTACTTATTTTTTTATTGTTTCTCGACAATAATTCTAAGTTTTCTTTAACACTTTTCAAGCTAATAGATGCTAAGTTATCTATCATTATATAGCTGATTATTTCATCGCTTGAGTACAATACAATGATCTTTGTATCAATATCTAAGCTGACTAATGAACCACTGTAACTATTTCCACACTTATCTTTGAGTATTAATTGTGGAGGAGTAGTATTTTTGTGTGAATTTATTCTTTCCAATATCTTCAAAAATGAAGAAATATAGAATTCATATGACTGTGGCAGCATAAAACCCCTAATAACACTAATTACTAAATTAAATCTCTTTCTTTACAAACCATTGAGCTTATTTTTCCAAGCTGTCCAGATTTACTCATTGGAGCACACATCAGATTTTGTATTTTATCATCACGATGTAAATTGTCCTCTAGAATAGGAAATTTAAATTTTGAGCAAGATTTAACTACGATATTAATAGCAGCCTTCTGATAAATGACCTCGGTTCTTGATGCTGCTATAATAATGGTATTTTGTAGCTTTGGATCTGTACAAATATCGTCGCGTTGTGTTCTAGAAGCTATTTCATAGAATTGAATGAGTTCTATCTGCTCACTGGCGATCTGATTTTTATTGTCCTCAAATAATCTAGCTGCTTGATTCGGTCCTTGGGTGTTAAATGCTAAAGAATAGCCAAAAATAGACATACATTGATTATCAAAACGACTTCTACAACTAGGATGTACAACTAAACCACTTTGAAGTACTTTTTCCATTAATTCGACATCGTTTAATAATAAAGGAAACTTAGTTTTAATAACATTTCCTTGTTCCAAATTACCGTTAAAATTACCACTAGCTAAATTTTGTTTCAGTACCTCTGTAAATGATGCCTTTGCTGAAGCTTGCCATTCTGAAGAGCGTAAAGAAGGAAGGACTTTGGGTAAAAGGTTTATTACTTCCTGATATCCTCCTTGTTCTAGCAATGTGCTTATTTCTTTTTCGTCAACATCAAATACACTTTCATGCGCATTTGCCATTAGACTTGAAAAAAATATCATTGTAATTAGTTTTTTTATCATTTTATTCCTTCAAAATGAAATTTATAAAAATTATTTACCAAAGAGCCTTAAGCAATTTCGAATATTTTGAGTCGTATGATGATGAAGCATTTAACGCAATAACAAGTGTAGTACCTTCATTGTCAAGTTTAAATGAAGCATCTCTTGTTTCTTGATCTTTATGACCTGTTATTTCGACCTTGGAAATTTTAGTTAATTCACTCTTGTACATGTCGGCATATTCGCCTTGAGAACATATTTCAGAAAGATCTTCGATTAACTTGTTAATTAAGGCACCGCTAAAACGAACGATTTGTTCAGGGGTTCTTCTTAATTTTTTATAGTCATAGCTGTCGTAGTTTGTCCAATCTATATTGAAATCAATACTTTTATTTCCACATGCAGATATCAATTTAGCTTTTGCTACTTCAATATTTTCTTCGGCTTTTTTTATTTCAATTTTGGTCTTCATATCTGCAGCGTTAACGCTAAATGTTGCGGCTATGAGTAATGAAGTTGTGATAATGGTTTTTTTTAACATACTGCCTACCTTGTGTGTAGATAAATAATAGGAAGTTTTCAGAGTAGCAAATGCTTATCTATCATGATAATGACTTTGATTTTATAATTAATACCAAAGATATCTCTTCCATAAGAAATTTTGAATAATATACTGTGTAGGAAACATCGTTTCAAGAGTAAATTTAAATATAAATTAAAAAATATCGATTAAATCATTATAAGTAGTAGTATGTAATGTTTAATTTTCCTTAAAGCATTACATTGGGTAGTGTCTATGAGGGAATTAAAATTCAAAAATGAACTTTTTCCTTAAATACGTATAGCTTATTTAAAATATTCGCAGCTAATAATGATGACGTGGTTTAATTAATCCGACTAACCCAGTTAAGATATAATTGATTTAACTGAAGATTTAAATGAAAAAACGTAAAGCCAATTCAAAAGAATTCAAACTTTATGCCATCTCGCTTGTAAGAGAACAAAATTACAGCATTATGGATGCCTCAAGAAATCTAGAAGTTAGTGCTTAACTCTTTGGCCGCTGGATAAATTAATCTGAAAATGATGACGGTCATGCGTTTAGAGTAAACGGTAAGCTTACGCCTGAGTAGGAAGAAATCCGTCAACTAAAATCGCAAGTGAAACGTTTAGAAATGGACCGTGAAATATTAAAAAAACGACGGTCTCCTTTGCCAAAGAAAAGAAGTAAAATACATGTTTATTGCCGCGTTTAACGATAATACCTATTGATAAAGGCGTATTCAAAAAGCGTTAAATGGGCCTGATTTTCCTGTTGGCCGCAGGAAAACAGGAAAATTGATAAAAGAGGTAAACGTTTGGGTCCGCTACAATAAGAAATATAAAGCAACGACCAATAGTGAACACAATAAGCCTGTATACGATAATGAACTCAAACGGGAAGCGCGCTAATCAAGCGTGAGTGCAAGATATTACGTACATATGGACGTCAAAGGGATGTTTTATTTAGCCGTCGTAATTGACCTTCTTTCCCGTAAAGTGGCTGGATGGAGCATGGAAAGTAGAATGAAAGCGCAACTTGTTTGCGATGCACTCATAATGGCTATCTGGCAACGAAAACCTAAAGCCGGTTGATAGTACATTCAGATCAAGGCGTTCAATATGCGAGTCATCAATTTCGACGGATACTGAGAACACATGGATTTTAAGCTGTATGAGTAAAAAGGATGTTGTTGGAATAATGCAGTAGCAGAAAGCTTGTTTGGTAGCTTGAAACAGGATCAAGTCCACTGGAGCAATTATCGGACGCGATATGTAGCACAATAAAATGTCATGAATTACTTCACAATGTGGTACTACAGCCAGCGAATGCATTCATACCTTGATTACCAAAGTCCCAATGAATTTTAGTGTATGGGTTAGCCGTTAAAAGAAGTAGCTTAACGAACTTGATTAGGGTGACCGAATCCAGTTGACTAGGTCACCGTTATTGGTGAGATCAGTAAGACGTTCGATAATACCGTACGCAGAAATACCCAGGGCCTCCGCATGAGTGTTTAATTTTTAAGCATAGATGCAAATCCAGCCAGTAACGCACTCTCTAAAAACTTATGTTTCATCATGCAACGCTTTTGCTTCATCGGAACGCTTACCTTGGTCGGGTCGCTTTGAATCATATTTAAAGACATGTGTCTCAGGCCCGCTAGGTCTTCAGTAGCATTTTCTCGATAAATCTGACAGGCATTCTATTGAATACTGACATCTGAAATCCAATGCATCGATTCAAACACTCCAATGTGCTCGTATCGTAATATTTGCTTGTTCTGCCGTTAATCTTTTGAGCTGATGTAATAGCGATATTCCAGCTTTGCTGCTTTACTTTTTTCTTTTCGGAAGTTCTAAACCATTACTATAGTATTAAGCCCTGTCGAGCCAGAGAAATTACCTTCTAACAATCAGGCATTAGCCACGTGGCAAGTTTGTGACTCTATCCGTTCACGATGTTTTTCTGTATTCCTTTTTTGATTGTCAGTCGACGACTGACGATAACAAGAAAAAGCATTTTGGGTAGCTTTGGCTCACTTTCCTTGGTTGCCTTTTTCCGCTAAAAGAAAGTCTCCACCTTGATTGATGATATTTTTGTGACATGCCATAGCATCGATGGTCACAAGTACTCCACGTAGCCCGAGCATCTTAATTAATTCGCGATTACTGTTATCTTATCGTTTCTGTAGATGTTTTATACGTATCAGTACCGGTTTTCTACCTGATGCATACACGCTTATCATATGAATAGTATTGTACCTATCTTCTAGGTTGTATGAGCACCTTAGCGTTTTACCATCAATAGCGACGACTTCGCCGTGAGTGGGCTGATGCACTGCACACATCCAATTCAGAAAATACTCCCGAAAGCATGTGGATCGATGTGTAGTGGCAATTAGGTAAGCGAAAGTTTCATCGACAGGAACACCATTTTCGAACAAATTTTGTTGAATGAACCTGTTGTGATAACCAATAACATACCCTCGTATATCAGTCCAGCCCTAGTTCCCGCAACAACGGCGCAGAATGAACCTAAATAATATCAAACATGGGGTAGTCTACCTTGGCGCTCTGGGGTAATCTCCCCATTTTTAGCTGAGATCAAAAGTAGAGACTTAGGCCACTAGTGCCAGTTTTTGCTTTGGTGGGAC